>JAKQFZ010000822.1 GCA_029558215.1 Candidatus Omnitrophota bacterium | reverse complement strand
TCCTCAAACGAGAAGTAGTTTGTTCGATGAGCACCCCGCGCGAAATCCACCTTCTCGTTGTATTTTGCTTCGACATATTTGCGAAACAGATGCACCTCATCCCTGAAATACTTCGGAATGGGATCCATCTCATTCTTATCCAGATTGCTCTTTACCGAGCCGGACACCATCAGCATCATCGGATAGATCATGCTGATTGCTCCCAGGCACAAAACGAGATGAATCAAGGAATTCAAGATCCTTATCTTGGGTGACTTGGCTCCAACTGTTCCGTTAATCGGCATAAGATTCGCGTTCCCTACTGTCCTTCTTTGGATGCTGCTGCTCGAAACTCCATCCGAGACAGTCTCTTCATCTGAATGACCGTGAAACCGAGCAACATGGATGCCAACGTCCAGGACATGGCTGTTGCCGTTCCGAATTTCAGATAGACGTAAGCCTGTTTGAATATCTCAAATCCAGCGACATTGGTTGCTTCGGCAGGACCTCCAAAGGTCATAATGAGAATGTAACCTGCGTTCTGCGCCGCCATGATGAAGAAGTTGATAAACTGGATCATGATTATCCCCTTTAGGCTGGGGACTACGATGTGTTGTATCTTCCCCACGAAACTGGCTCCATCAATGTCAGCGGCTTCGTACATCTCGTTGGGAATGCTCTTGAGGGCGGCGAGATAAATCAGACACCCGGGGCCCAAGCCTGCCCAGACCATTGGGAGAATACAGCACACCATGGCAAGTCGCGTATCCTCGATCCATCGCTGCGGCTTGATTCCGACCAAACCGATGACCTGGTTGAGGAGCCCCTCAGGTGACTTGTCGTACATCATCTTCCAGAGAAAGAGCACCACAACTCCAGTCATGACGGCGGGAAGATAGTACAACGTTCGGTAGATAACCTTGCCTTTGGAGACTTCCTGCAGAAGGATGGCAAGCATAATCGGGGGAAAGAATCCCAGCACGACCATGATTCCCATGTAGTGCAGAGTTCGCCACATTGCCATCCACCAGGCTTTGTCAAACAAAATGTTGGCGAAGTTTGTCAGACCGACAAACTTTGATTCCTTGACCACCGAGTAATCCTGAAAAGCGATAATGGATCCTTGAATCAGGGGGATATAGCGCCATACTAGAATCGAGAGCACTGCCGGCACAAGCAGGCAATAGGCCACCCAATACTTTCGGAGCTGCCAGCCCTTTCCGACGGACTCTTCCGGCGTGAAAACCCGCCAGATGTATCGAAGGATAAAGATGAGAGCAATGCCGACAACGGAGACAAAAACCGCGGCAGCGAGCTTGCGCCGAGTCATCACATCCGGTGCGATGATCCCGATCATCTTCTCATCGGTGACTCGAGCATAGTGGGTCATGCGTTCCTGGATGACCTTCAGCTGCTGCGCTTTATTCAGTTCGTCCAGCTGGCCGCCGAGCTGCATCTGGACGATTTCATCCAGCGGTTGCGTGAGGTAGTGATAGACAAACTGGCAGTTCTTTCCATAGGGTTCCGGATGACCGTTGAGCAGGGTCTCCTTGAATACGGGGAGCCAGTTCTTGGGGACTTTGTCCAGATGTTCCTGGTAGTTGAAGCGTTCGAGGAGAATCGGGTTCACCATCCGACCCATGCCCTCATCAATCATGGAGCGAACACGAACCTTCTTGGCTTCCATGTTGTCCATGAAGCGGATGTATTTCCATGCTGCGTCACGGATTCGGGGATCTTTGACGCCGCTGAAAATGCCCATCATCGTGCAATTGATTTCCGAACCGCGTATTCCCGTGAAGCCCTTGGGGACGGGGGAGATGCCGATCAAATCAGGATTACTGCCTCGGGCGATGGTTTTGTCATCGAGATAACCAAAGTTCATCCCACAGCGACCTTCACCCCAAGCGTTCGCGTCTGGGGTGCAATAGCCCTCATAGATATTTCCGTCGGCTGCGCGCCATTTTTGAGTCAGAAGTTCCTTGTAGAACCAGGCAGCCTCTGCCGCCTCTGGCGTGTCAAAGGCGGCACGCCACTGACCGTCTTCATCCTGCTTGACGGCCTCGCCACCTGCTGACCACAAAAAACTCATGAAACGCCAGGAAATGCTTCCGCCGCTTCCACCCAATAGAAGTCCATAGCGCTTCTTGGTCGGATCAGTCAGCTTCTTACAGTACTCCATCAGTTCGTCCCAATTCTCGGGCGGACGATCTGGATCAAGGCCAACTTCGGCGAACAAATCCTTCCGGTAGTACAATGCCATGACAAACGTATTGTAAGGCATTGCCCAGTATTCCTGCGTCCCTGCAGGCCCTTTGCGGTAGATGACGGGCTCCACCGCTTTGGGGACGCGCATCTCGTATTCTTCGATGTCCTCTCGCTTCATTTGCGTGACGTATTCTGTGAGAGGATGCAGAAAACCTTCCTGAATATAAGTGTCCGACTGCCGGAAGTTTACATAGATGACATCGGGAGATACTCCGCCCGCTATCGCCATCAGAGGGCCTGCGTCAAAGGCGACTTTCTCCAGCGTTAAGCCTGTTCCTTTTTCTGGGATGATATACGGGTATTTCTTCCGAAACTCGCGCAGAACCGTCAGATCAATACGATTCATGACGAAGGTGTTGTTTGGATCAGGTAAGCTGAAAACCTTCAGATGGATATAGTCTTTGCCGTCTTTGGTCTCCACCCACCCCGCATTGGCGGAGAAGACGGGGATCAAGAGAGCAGAAACAAGAAGACTCGCAAAGACGCACCGGATCATTTATACAAATGTCCCTAACATCCACTAAACATGTTCAGAATATCCCTAAATCCACCAAAATCGTCAAGCGGAATAATCTGTGCCGTCCTTTCTCAATGGAGACGAGGCATCGCGGCTTGTTGTTCACGAGATGAGGCCGTGTAGGATAAGTCGCCAGACGCATCAGTTTTTTCACAGAATCCCCCCTTGATCCCCCCTTGTCGAAGGGGAGTTTGCAGGATCACCCTATCGAAGCCCGTAGTTGTAGGGCGGCATTTATGCCGCGTCTTCGTTTGTAGTTACGCCGGAAGGCGTGATCCGGAATATGCCCTTACGGGCACACCACGAACCTGCCGATATCAGCCAACTGATGGGTCACGACCTATCCTACCGGCCAAATCCAGCCAAGCTGGAGTTGAGACAAAGTGCAGTTCTGTGCTAGATTCTTGGACATGAGCAGCAAGGTCTTCCGCAACCACGCTCTCTTGAGAATGTCACAGCGTGGCATTTCAGACGTTGATGTATTGAACGTCCTGGAAACGGGAGAGACAGTCGAAGAATATCCGGACGATTTCCCATTTCCGAGCCGTCTCGTCCTGGGATGGTTAAAGAACCGCCCCATACATGTCGTGGTTGCACATAACACAGATCAGGACGAGTGGATCGTGATTACAGCGTACGAGCCGGACTCACGGGGATGGATTGACGGATTCAGGAGAAGAAAAACATGAAATGCGCCATCTGCAAACACGGTGAAACTGAAACTGGACATGCGACAGTCACCCTCGAAAGAGACGCCCTGACCCTGGTCGTCAAGAATGTTCCTGCACGGGTCTGTTCCACTTGCGGTGAGGAATACATTGACGAGCAAACAACACGAAAACTTTTCTCCACACTCGATGAAGTATCCAAGTCGGGAGCCTTGGTGGATATCCGTAATTATCAAGTTGCATGAATACCGCCCTACCCTACTGCGATCATCCGGTGGACGTTGGCAACCAGTTGTTCCATTTTGGAGAGGTCTTTGATGCCGGGGGAAGACTCGATGCCGCTGGCAAGATCAACACCGTCAGGTTGAACGGCTGCTATCGCCTCGGCGATGTTGTCGGGATTCAGTCCACCGGCAAGAAACAGGACTCCCTTGAAAGCCTCTCGGATTTTCCGAGCAACGGACCAATCTCCAACCTGACCGGTGCCGCCGTAGTGAACGGCGTCGGCTTTCTTGATCATCGAATCGAGGATAATGACGCTGGCGCCGGCATCCTGATAGGCCTGGCACCGGGAACGTACGGACTCTGGGTCATCGCTTGCATCATTGTCTGCTGAGAGATGGACTGCCTTCCAGATCTGAGCAGAAGTGCGTTGAGTTAAATCCGCAACAAATTCGGGAGATTCGTTTCCCTGAAGCTGGATCGCAAAAGGTTTGATCTGCTCGGATGCCGAGAGTACGAAATCCCTTTCGTGTTTACAGAAAAGCGCTGCTCCTGGAAATCCAAGACGTCGCGCCCCGTGAAAGAGATCGGCTGTCTGTTGAACCGTGCAGGAACGTTTCGACCAGGGAACCTCGACCACGACGCCGAAAAAGTTCGCGCCCAAATCCGCCGCTTTCTCAATGTCTTCGGCGCGCGTCATTCCACACAGTTTGATCAAAACCGGCACAACGCTCAGGCCTTTTTCTGCTGGATTACCTTGAGGATCTCCGGGATCACCTCAAACAAGTCACCAACAATGCCATAGGTCGCATGTTGGAAAATGGGCGCGTTAGGATCTTTGTTGATCGCTACGATGTTTTCACTGGTCTGCATTCCAGCCAAATGTTGCACGGCTCCGGAGATACCACAGGCAACGTACAACTTCGGCCGAACCGTCTTTCCTGTCTGTCCCACCTGATGCGGATAGGGAATCCATTCCGCATCCACCGCGCCACGCGAAGCGCCGACTGAAGCGCCAAGAGCATCTGCAAGCTGGCGGATGAGATCGAAGTTCTTCCCGTCCTGAATCCCTCTGCCGCCGGACACAATAATTGGCGCCTCTTCGAGATTGACGCGAGGCCCCTCGTCACGGATGAAGTCCAGTATTCTGGAACGGGAGACCAGATTCTCGGCATTGGTCACGATCTTCTCGAGCGTTCCGCTTGCGATTTCGCGCCGCTGCGCTTTCTCCATCACTTTGTAGCGAACGGTTGCCATCTGAGGTCTTCGGTTCGGACAGATGATGGTCGCCATGATATTGCCGCCAAATGCCGGTCGTGTCTGCAGCAGGTAATTCGACTCGGCGTCAATATCCAGACCCGTGCAGTCGGCGGTCAGACCCGTGTCTACGGCGACAGCCACTTTCGGGATGAACGAGCGTCCGATGGTTGTTGCACCGGTGATGACGATCTCGGGGCGGCGCTCCAGAATTAGCTGTGAGAGCACTTTCGCATAGCTTTCATCGTAGAAATCATAGAGTTCGGGTGCCTGAACAAGCAGAACGTAGTCAGCGCCGTAGTGGAGCAGTTCTCTGGCTTCGTCCTCAATGTTATTGCCGAGCACAACGGCGGCAAGTTTCGACTGACGCTTGTCCGCCAATTCGCGTCCCTTGCCAAGAAGTTCAAAAACAACGGGGGCAATTTTTCCATGCCTTTGTTCGCCAAAAACCCAGACATCCTTGTAGGAACTGAGATCGTGAACGTCTGGACTTTTCTCTTCTTCCTCAAGGGTGATTGCCTGAACGGGACAAACGTCCACGCACGCGCCGCACAGTGTGCAAGTGTCCAGCACTGTGGCAACATCATCCCTCATCTCCAAAGCGGCGAACGGACACGAGGGAACGCACAGTCCGCAACCGGTACATGTTTCTTTGTCGATCCTCAAAGCCATCTTATCATTAACCTCACGGGTCTTTCTTCGTCTAGATCAGATTTGCTGCGTGGAGTTTCTCGTAGAGTTGTTGTGCCTGTTGTGGCAGATCGCCATGGAGCATTTCTCCACCCTTGCGCTTTTCGGGAGAGAAGATGCGGACAACGCGCGTCGGAGAACCGTTCAGCCCGATGTGATCCGGATCGGCCTCAATGTCCGCCGCGCCCCAGACAGGGATTTCCGCCTTCTTGGCCTTCATCTTGCCCCGAAGGGACGGCATTCGGGGTTCATGTTTGCCCTTGACGATTGTCAAAACACCGGGAATCGGCATTTCGATGTGTTCGGTGCCGTCTTCCAGGACGCGCTCGACGACCAGGTTGCTCTCGGTGCCACTGAGGATGGCTCGCACAAATGCGACAAAGGGCAAGTCCAAATGATGAGCGATGCCTGGTCCGACCTGGGCGGTGTCTCCGTCAATGGCCTGCTTGCCACAGAGGATCAGGTCAGCGCCGCCGAGCTTTTCAATGCCCTTCGCGAGAACATACGACGTCGCCCAAGTGTCCGAGCCCGCAAAGCCGCGATCGGACAAAAGGAAGGCATCGTCTGCGCCAATGGAAATAGTCTCGCGGAGCGCCTCAGCAGCCTGGGGAGGTCCCATCGAGAGGGTCGTCACTGTTCCTCCCAATTGGTCGCGAAGCATCAGGCCCTCTTCGAGAGCGTAAAGATCGAACGGATTCACAACACTCGGAACACCTTCCCGCATAAGCGTGTTGGTCTCCGGATTGATGCGGATTTCCGTTGTATCGGGTACTTGTTTAATACAGACAACGATTTTCACTGTTTGCTCACCGTCTCCCTGATCAGACTTTGCGCGATGACGTTGCGCTGAATCTGGTTGGTTCCTTCATAGATTTGTGTGATCTTGGCGTCGCGCATGTATTTCTCGACCGGATAGTCGCGCATATAGCCGCTGCCACCGCAGATCTGCACCGCGTCCACAGCGACCTTCATCGCGACATCCGAAGCGAAGAGTTTGGCCATCGCCGATTCCTTGCTCACCCGCGGGTTGCCGCTGTCTACGTGGCGAGCGGTAGCCAGGACTAGAGCACGCGCTGCTTCTATCTGAGTCGCCATATCCGAGAGCATGTGCTGCACGGCCTGAATGCTGGAAACGCTTTGACCGAACTGTACCCTCTGGCGCGCAAAAGACAACGCTTCGTCCAGAGCACCCTGGGCAATTCCAACAGACTGGGCACCAATTCCAGGACGCGAGCTATCGAATGTCTTCATCGCAACCATGAAGCCCATGCCTTCGCGTCCGATAAGGTTTTCCTTGGAAACGACACAGTCCTGAAAGATGACTTCCCGGGTTGCCGAGGCACGAATTCCCATCTTCTTCTCCTTCTTGCCGAAGGTCATGCCTGGGGTTCCCTTCTCGACGATAAAGGTGGAAGCACCGCGTGCGCCCTTCTTGCGATCGGTCAGGGCGACAACCGTATAGATCTCCGCTTCACCACCATTGGTGATCCATTGCTTGGTGCCATTCAGGATGTAGTTGTCACCGTCCCGTGTTGCGGTTGTCTGGATGTTGCCTGCGTCACTGCCCGCTTGAGCTTCGGTCAATGCAAACGCGGCGAGGCGTTCCCCGGCGGCGATTGCCGGCAGATACTTCTTCTTTTGTTCATCGCTGCCAAACAGAAGGATGGGATAGGCACCCAGCGCCGTTGCAGCGTAACAGACCGCGATACCGCCGCAAATGCGTGAGAGTTCCTCAGTGACCAGACACAGTTCAAAGCACCCACCACCGAGTCCACCATATTCCTCTGGGACAAACACTGCAAACAGATCGCTCTGCGCGAGGGTCTTCATTATCTCCCACGGGAACTGCTCTGACTCATCAAACTCGGCTCGAACCGGCTTGATCTTTTCCTCGGCGATTTTCCGCGCCAAGTCCTTGATCATTTTCTGATCGTCTGTGAGAAAGTAATCCATTTTCTTTTCCTTTCCTCCTTCTGCCTTGTGGCAGAGTCAAACCCTCTCCAGAGGGTACTTTCTGTTTCGCTGCATTCCTATTTCCCGCCTGGCGGCACACTCTGCGTCGGCTGCTCAAGGTTCATGTTGCTTCGAATCTCGTTCAGCGCAGCGGGTATGTTCTCAAGAGCGTTTTGAGCCGCCAACTGCTCCGCCTCTTTCTTGCATTTTCCCTGTCCCATACCCAAAATGGTCTCTTTCGCGCTGACGGTCACCTCGAAGGTCGGATCATGGTCGGGACCGACGGTCCGGACGACACGATACTTCGGCAGGAGGTTGAGTTCCTTTTGAACCACTTCCTGCAGGATAGACTTGTAGTCCGTCACATGACCTTTGCCGCGTCGGACGCGCTCCATCTCCTGACTGAGATTCTGATGGACAAACTCTCGTACCGTGTCAATACCGCATTCCAACAACACAGCGCCTACGACCGCTTCAAAACAATCCGCAAGGATGGAATCGCGGTAGCGCCCGCCCGACAATTCCTCTCCGCGCCCCAAGAGCAGGTAGTTGCCCAGACCGATCTCCCTGGCGCGCCGTGCCAGAACCTTCTGGCAGACTATCCTGGCCTTCATCTTTGACAGGTCGCCTTCGCGAAGGGTCTTCGAATGTCTGTAGAGATATTCTGAGACCAAAAAACCCAGAACTGCGTCTCCAAGGAACTCCAAGCGCTCATTGTTCAGATGCTCCGCCAGATGCGTTTCATTGGCGTAGGAAGTGTGGATGAACGCTCTGTTGAGCAGAGTGACATCCTGTATCTCCAGGGCAAGAGTCTTCGCGAGCGCCGAGATGGCTCTCGTTCGTTCTTCGCCCAACAAATGCGGTTCCTTCATCACAAAACTCTTGTTATTCCGACTCAAAACAAGCCGGAGTACTGTTCCTCTTTGTCCTTGTTACGGTTTCGTCCGCAAACTTCTTTTGAACTGTGTGTCATCAGGAACCATCAGGCGTACGAATCAGCATCGCCCACATGTCTGAAAACGCCGAGGCACTCCTATTTTTCAAAGCGGCTGATCGCCAGAACCGCGTTATGGCCGCCGAACCCAAGTGAGTTGGATATGGCAACCCGAATGGGAAGCGTGCGCGGCGTGTTTGGAACGTAATCCAAATCGCAATCAGGATCGGGGACTTCGTAATTGACCGTGGGATGCACAACGCCATTGTGAATCGAAAGTGCCGAGGCGATCAGTTCGACGGCACCCGCAGCACCCAACAAATGTCCCACCATGGACTTTGTCGAACTGATCATCAGTTTCGAAGCATGGTCTCCAAAGACCGTCTTAATGGCCTGTGTTTCCATCTTGTCGTTCAGTGGCGTGGAGGTGCCATGAGCGTTGACATAGTCCACACTCTCCCGCGCGATACCGCCGTCCTTCAGTGCGCGCACCATGGCTTTGGCAGCGCCTTCACCATCGGGAGTCGGAGCCGTCATGTGAAAGGCATCACCGGTCATCCCGTAGCCTCGCATCTCGGCGTAGATTCTGGCTCCCCGCTTCACGGCGTGTTCCATTTCCTCCAGGATCATGATTCCCGCACCTTCGCCCATGATGAAGCCGTCTCGTTCACGGTCAAATGGGCGACTGGCCTTTTCGGGAGCGTCATTTCGCGTGGAGAGGGCTTTCATGTTGCAGAAACCCGCGAAACCCAGCGGACAGAGAGATGCCTCGGAGCCGCCAGCAAACATGACTTCCGCCTCGCCTCGCTGCAAAATGCGGAATGCTTCTCCGATACAGTGAGTTGCAGTGGCGCAGGCGGTTACGCATGCACTGTTGGGCCCCTTGGCGCGGAACCGAATGGAGATCATGCCGGAGGCCATGTTGACAATGAGCATCGGGATCAAGAACGGGCTGACCCGTCGCGGCCCCTTGTTCATGAGAATCTCTTTTTGTTCCTCAATGGTTTTCAGTCCACCGATTCCAGAGCCAACCAGGACACCGACATTGTCGGGATCCACTTTGGACAGATCCAAGCCCGAGTCATCCAGAGCCATCTGGCTTGCCCCTAAAGCATACTGCACGAAGGGGTCAATGCGTGTCATTTCCTTTTCCGGAATAAACTGGGTGGGATCAAACCCTTTGATCTGTGCCGCGATCTTGGAGGAGAAATTGGTGGTATCGAAGCGATCAAGAAGCCCGATTCCTGACTTGCCCGCCAAAAGCGCGTCCCAAAAGTCTCGCAGGGTAGAGCCAACGGGCGTGATGACGCCCATACCGGTAATGACTACTCTTTTATACATCTGGTTCCTCGCATCTCCTGAATCTGAATAACTGCACATGTGACACTGGAACCTTCACATGCCCAGTGTGAACAATCCGAACGTCCGGGTCTGTCCGGAGATGGCACTCCCATTGGGATCGGGTAGTCAGATGCGAAATGTATTCGAATCTGACTACCCAAACCCGTTAAGAGAACGATCACTGCTGTCCCGTCTTTTCCTTAATATAAGCGATGGCATCGCCAACGGTCTGAATCTTCTCGGCTTCGTCTTCCGGAATCTCATCAATACCGAACTTCTCCTCGAACTCCATCACCAGTTCGACGGTGTCCAGGGAATCCGCGCCGAGGTCTCGTGTGAAGTGCTTCTCGGGAGACACCTCACTCGCGTCAACCTTCAACTTGTCAACGATGATCTCGATCACCTGTTCTTGAACGCCCATGCCCTCACTCACCTCCTTTGGAGTTGGTCAGATAACTTTCCAACAATGTTTCTGCCTGGTTCTGAGCCTGTTCGTAATCTTCAGGTCGTCCGATGTCCAGCCAGGTTGCTTTTTCGTCGTGATAGGAATGCACCTTTTCACCTGCCCTGAGCAACCGCAGAACCAGGTCAGGAAAATCCAGCTTCTCTCCTTGAGAGATATACTCCAAGGCCTTGGGTTGATAGGCATAGATGCCCATGCTGACCCAATGCACCTGGGCGGGTTTCTCGAGATAATCCGTCACATTGCCCGCGTCGTCTATCTCCAAAACCCCGAAATCGTTATGGACCACGCGTCGAAACCGCGCAATCGTCAGCACCGCGCCGCTCTTCTTGTGAGACTCCAGGAACGCCCTGAAGTCAAATCCTGTCACAAGAAGATCTCCATTTAGCACAAGAAAGGTTCCCTGGTCTAGTCCGGGAATCCTTCGAAGAGGGCCAGCCGTGCCCAACGGTTCCTCTTCGCGCTCATAGGAGATTCGCACCTTCAGTCCCATATCCGCAGCTCGAAGGAAATAGGCCTCTATCAGCTCTGCCAGATGGCCGACTGAAAGCACGATTTCCTTGAAGTGTTGATCCTGCAACTGCCGGATGACGATCTCCAGAATCGGACGACCGCCGACCGGCATCAGAGGCTTGGGGAATACGGTTGTATACGGCTTTAGCCGAGTTCCCAAACCTCCTGCCAGGATCACCACGCGGACATTTTCCTTCACTTGCTACATCACCATCCCGCCATCCACCGGAATCACCTGACCCGTGACGTATGCCGCGGCGTCTCCAGCCAGAAAACACACCACGTTTGCCACGTCTTCGGGTGTTCCCATTCGCGCAAGCGGTATATTCTTCAAAATGGCTTCCCGAACATTGTCAGGCAACGCCCGAGTCATCTCCGTATCAATATAGCCGGGAGCAACGGCATTCACCCGAACGCCACGAGAAGATAATTCCTTGGCCGTGCTCTTGGTCAAGCCGATCAGACCTGCCTTGCTCGCAGAGTAGTTGGCCTGTCCAGCGTTGCCCATGATGCCGATGACCGATGCGATATTCACAATACAGCCTGCAGACTTCATCAACGGCCTGAGCGCCATCTTTGTGCACAAGAAGGCTCCCTTGAGATTGATTTTCAACACCAAATCCCAGTCCTCTTCCTTCATCCGTAGCAACAAGTTGTCGCGTGTGATGCCGGCATTGTTGACGAGAATGTCCAACGAACCGAACTCGGAAACAGCAGCGTCAACCAGCTCGGTCACTTCGGCTGCCTCAGTCACATTTGCCTTCTTGGCCAGAATGGTGTATCCCTTGGAGCGGAACTCCTCGGCAGTTGCCTGCAGTGCGTCTTCCATGACGTCGGAAAGAACCACCCGAGCGCCTTCCTGAGCAAGTCGCAGGGCGATCGCCTTTCCAATTCCACGAGCCGATCCTGTTACCAGAGCCACTTTTCCTTCCAAAGACATTATCCTATGCCTCCCCTTGAACAGACTCGAGCGTCTGTGCATCGAAAACATTTCTGACCACAGCCTCTTTGTCAAAGGCAGTCACAAAGGCGGTCAGCACGGCGCCACCGCATTCGATATAAGTCCCGATTCCTTGTGCCTTGAGTGATTCCAAACACCCCAGCCACTGCACCGGTGAAGTCAGCTGCTCGCAGAGCATATTACGAATGACGACCGGATCGGACTCCAGTTTCCCACTGTAATTGGCTACGTAGGGGAGAGACAGAGGCTTGAGAGTCAGTGTCTGACAAAATGCCTTCATCTTCTCCCGCGCCTCTGCCTGAAGTCGGGAGTGAAAAGCTCCTGCGACCTTCAGTGGGATGACACGCTTAGCGCCTTTGGCTTTGGCTATCTCACCCGCTTTCTGGAGATCCTCCACCTTGCCGCTGATCACCAACTGCTGCGGGGAATTGTACGCGGCGATATCCGCGCAGAGATCGGGAGGGAACTCCTTGGCGATGGCAAGGGCTTTCTCCAGAGGCAGACCCATGACGGCCATCATACCACCCGCATTGTTCTCAGCCGCCTCGCGCATGAGCATCCCGCGCTCATGCAGGATTTGGATGCCGGTCTCAAAATCGAACGCTCCGGCGGCGTACAAAGCAGCATATTCTCCGACGCTGTGTCCGGCGACTGCGTCAGGCGTGATGCCTTGTTCGCGCAGAAGTTCCAGACAGGCGACTTCAAGGGTGAAAATCGCGGGCTGAGCGTTTTCGGTTCTGGACAAAACCTCTTCCGGGCCATTGCAGCAAAGTGCCGAGAGGTTTCTTTCCAAAGCGGCATCGGCTCGCTCGAAAAGGGACTTGGCAAGGGGGTACTTTTCGGCAAGGTCTTTGCCCATACCCACTTTTTGAGTCCCTTGTCCGGAAAAGATAAAGGCTGTTTTCATACTCTCAATTCCCATAGTCGAAGAATCTGTGTTGTTCGTTTACCTTTTTGAAGACGCTTACATACATGAAAAGCGTCTCGAAATGCAAAGAAAAACCTCTTTAGTATTTGATTACGGCAGCACCCCAGGTAAATCCTCCGCCGAAAGCGACCATTCCCATCGTGTCGCCAGACTTAAGCCGTCCGTTGCGCACTACTTCGTCAATGGCCAACGGAATGGTGGCAGCCGTCGTGTTGCCGTAGCGGTCAATGTTTACCAGGGTCTTTTCCATCGGGTAGTTGAGTTTGGCGGCAACGGCTTCGATAATTCTCAGGTTTGCCTGGTGTGGAATGAACAAAGCCAAATCGTCCCCCGTCATGTTGAGTTGTTTCAGAATTTCCTCAACAGACTGAGACATGACCCGAACTGCGGTCTTGTAGACTTCCCGGCCTTTGATCCGAACGTACTGCAGTCCTTCGTCAATGACCTTCTGGCTGCAGGGATTTCTGGAACCACCACCCAAAATCTGAAGCAGATCTCCGTAGGTGCCGTCTGCAGAGATGTTCACTTTGAGCACACCTGGTGTTGAATCGGCACGCAGGACTGTGGCACCAGCACCGTCGCCGAACAAGACGCAGGAGTTTCGATCTGTCCAGTCGAGCATTTTGCAGAGCGTGTCGGCTCCAATGAGCAGAATCGTTTTCGCCATGCCGCTGCGAATGTAGGCATCGGCAACGGAGAGGCCATAGATGTAGCCGGAACATGCTGCGGACAGGTCAAAAGCGGGAATGGGCTTGGAAGTCAAGGCCTTGTGAACAATACAACCTGTTGAAGGGAAGAACATGTCCGGAGTGACAGTCGCGACCAGAATCAAGTCCACTTCTTCTGCCGCAATGCCCGCCATCTCGAGGGCTTTCTTGGAAGCCTCGATGGCGAGATCCGAAGCGGCCGTGGATTCATCGGTGACCCGTCTTTCGGAGATGCCCGTTCGTTCCACGATCCACTGATCTGAAGTGTCCACGATCTTCTCCAGATCATGGTTTGTGAGAACCTTTGGGGGCACACATGATCCTGTGCCGACAATCCGTGTATAAACTCTGTTGTCCAAAATCCTCTCCTCGTTGAAAAAAACACAGCCTGGGTTTTCTACTACACCCGTGCTGTGATCTGCTCTGTTTTCCGACAGTCCGGCCTGGATGACTGCAACGTACCCGCCGACTGCCTTGGAGTGAGGCCTGATGGAATGTCCCCTCGCATCAGGCTTGTCCCGCCACGGGCATCCGAGCATTGCACCTCTTGATCTCTGCAACGATCTGATCGTTCATGTCATAGTGAACAGATCGGTATGCCTGACGGAGCGCATTGGCAACGGCCTTGGGAGACGACTTGCCATGTCCGATGAGACTGTTGCCATTGACACCCAGAAGCAGAGCAGCGCCGTACTCGGCATAGTCGAGTTGTTTGAGAAAATGCGCCAGAGTGTCGTCCGGCGAGAACTCAACCCGCTGTCTCAGTTCGGCCAGTTCACTCTTGAGCGTGTGCAGAATCATCTCGGAAAGGCCTTCCGCAAGTTTCAGAATGACATTGCCGACAAAGCCATCCGCCACGATGACGTTTGCCTTGCCCAAAGTGATGTCATGTCCTTCAACATTCCCGATGAAAGAAATGTCGGCATCCTGGAGAATCTTGTAGGTGGCTAAGGTCTGTTCATTGCCCTTTTCCGCTTCCTCACCGATGCTGAGCAGCCCGACCGTCGGATTCTCAATCTGAAAAACACTCTGCACATAGGCACGCGCCATGATGGCAAACTGGGCGAGCCACTGAGGCTTACAGTCCACATTGGCGCCCACATCCACGAGAACGGTTGGTTGCTTCCTGGATGCAACAATTGTTGCCAGTGCCGGTCTGGAAACCCCTTCAAGACGACCCAGTTCAAAGAGGGAAAAGGCCATCATTGCGCCGGTGTTTCCCGCGGAGAAAACCGCTTGAGCCCTTTTCTCCTTAACCAAACCAACCGCTACGGCGATGGAAGACTGTCTCTTGCGTTTGAGCGCCTGTCCCGGTGACTCAGCCATGTCCACAACCTGATCGGTATGGACAATCTCGACGTTCAAGCCGTCAAGATTGCAGGCGCGAATCCGCTCCTGGTCGCCGACCAGCAGAAACTTGACGGGCAGCGACCCATCGAGGAGCCGAATCCCTTCAACCACCGAGCCGGGGGAGTACTCTCCGCCCAAGGCATCAACGGCAATGCATGTTTCGTTCATTCTTCTTTCCCGATTACCTTAACGCCCTTGTAATGACCGCAATGTGGGCAGACCACGTGCGGCAATTTCGGTTCGTGACAGTTTGGGCACTCGTTGTGCTGCGGAGACGTCAGCGAGTCGTGTGTGCGTCTCTTGCGGCCACGAGTTCGGGAATGTCTGTGTTTCGGATTCGCCAATTCAATTCACCTCCGGTCTCATTTCAAACAAGACGTTGTCTTATTTCTCCACCATCTGCGATTCAACAACCGTGATGGCAATTGTATTGTAAATATCCTCGGCGGAGCAGCCTCGGGACAAGTCGTTGACGGGCTTGGCAACGCCCTGAAGCAGAGGTCCGATGGCGGTTGCTTTTGCCAAACGCTCCGTGAGTTTGTACGCGATGTTACCGGCATTCAGATCAGGGAAGATCAGGGTATTCGCTTTGCCAGCAACGGGACTTCCCGGAGCCTTTTTGCTGCCAATAGAAGGAATGAGCGCCGAGTCGGCCTGCAACTCTCCATCAATCTGAAGGTTGGGGTACTTTTCCTTTGCGAGTTTTGTCGCCTGGATCACTTTGTCCACAATGGGATGGCTTGCACTGCCGTATGTGGAGAAGGCCAACATCGCGATAACAGGCTCAGCGCCGATCAGGGCGCGGCACGACTGAGCCGCCGCGGCGGCGATGTCCACCAGCTGTTCTGCCGTGGGGTCGGGAACGACACCGCAATCTGAGTAAATCAGGGAGCCGTCAACACCGAACTCAGGTGTCGGAAGAACCATCAGGAAGCAGGACGAAACGGTCTTCATCCCTTTGGGCATGCCGACGATCTGGACGCTGGCGCGAATGACATTCGCTGTGGTGTTGACTGCACCTGCCACCATGCCATCCAAGGCATTGTTGCGAACCATCATGGCACCGTAGAACAGCGGATCCTTCATGAGCGTTGCGGCCTGATCCTGGGTTACACCCTTGTGCTTTCGAAGTTCGTAGTAGGCGTTGGCGTAGGTGCTCAACTCGGCGCTCTTGAGATGATCTGTAATACGAACGCCCTTCAGATCCACACCTTCAGCCTTCGCTTGTGCGGAGACCTTGTCCGGATCGCCCAGAAGAACAATATCGGCAATCCCTTCCTTAGTTGCCTTGGCAGCGGCGACCAACATCCGAGCATCCTCGGCTTCCGGCAGAACGACGGTTTTCTTGTTTTTTCTGGCTTCACTGACGATTCTTACAAGCGGATCCACGGCTCAATCTCCTTAGACTTTGATTTTTGAATCCCAAGGTGAGAACCTCACCCAGGGAATTTCTGCCTCAGTTTCTCCACCACAGGTGCTGGAACAAAAGGTGTCACATCCCCACCCAGTGAGGCAATCTCACGAATGATACTGGAACTGAGATAGGAAAACTCCTCACTCGGCATCATGAATACGGTATTGACAACAGGATCGATCTTGCGGTTGGTAAGAGCCATCTGAAATTCGTACTCGAAATCAGAGATGGCGCGAAGACCTCGAAGAACGATCTGTGCTCCTTTGGATCGTGCATAGTCCACAAGCAGTCCGGAGAAAGAATCCACCTGAACTCCCTCGATGTCCGCTGTCACTTCCTGGAGCATTGCCACTCGTTCCTCAAGGGTGAACAGGGGCTGCTTCACCCGATTGTTGGTGACAGCGACAACGAGGCTGTCAAAAAGGGTGCTGCTGCGTCGGATCAAGTCCAAATGACCGAGCGTTACAGGGTCAAAACTCCCCGGATATATCGCTTTGGTCAATCCCGTGCCTCCCAGTTCTTCTGGATACCAGACCGTCAAGCAGTCGGGTTTCCGGCCTAAACAAACACCCAACACAAGGGCATAGCACCCCGTGCGCTGGATACTAACCGTCATTTTCAGAACGGGTAAAGAACGTCAGAACCGTTCTGCCGTAACGGCGCTCATCAACGTGCACCAAACCTTCTACCGGTCTGGCCTGAACTTCATTTCTCTGCTGCTCGTAGACAACAAATGCACCCTCGGCGAGCAGACCCTCCGAAATGATACGCCCCAATATCTTCGCCGGTCTTTCATGACCATAAGGCGGATCAATGAATACTAGATCAAATTGCACCTCTTGGTCAATCCTATGTCTGATTTTCCCTGCCGCATTGGCGTCAATGACCTCTATCTGGTTGGTGACGCCGAGATGCTCCGCTGTCTTCAGAATTGCGTTTCGGGCATCTGGCAGCCTTTCGACAAAGGTGACTCGCTGGGCACCGCGGCTGAGGGCCTCAAAACCGATACTGCCAGTTCCCGCAAATAGATCCAAGACACGAGCCCCTTCGATCTTGTAGCCCAGGATGCTGAAGAGCGCCTCTCGAACGACAGCGGCAGTAGGGCGAACCTCCTCACCTTTTGGAGAGAAGAGTTTCCGTCCTTTGAATTGTCCCGCAATAATCCGAAGGCTCAATGTTGCGTCCTACAGTGTTCTCCCTGCGGCTTCCGCAAAGGCTCGCAGCGTCTTGACCATTGCTTGAAACTTCTCAGGTTTGAGTGACTGAGGCCCGTCGGAGACTGCCTTATCGGGATGTGTATGAACTTCCACCAAAAGACCGTCCGCCCCAGCCGCCACCGAAGCGTAACACATAGGCGGCACAAGATCCCAACGACCTGTCCCGTGGCTTGGATCCACCGTGACAGGGAGATGAGAGAGTTTCTTCATGGCTGCCACCGCATTCAGGTCAAGTGTGTTTCGAGTATAGGTTTCGAACGTTCGAATCCCTCGTTCGCACAACACTACATTGCCGTTTCCATTGGTCACCACATACTCAGCAGCCATGAGGTACTCCTCAATGGTGCTCATCATGCCTCGTTTGAGCAGAACCGGTTTGACCGCTCGTCCCAAACTACTCAAAAGAAAGAAGTTCTGAGAATTACGTGCGCCGATCTGAATCATATCCACGTAGTCCTGAACCATATCGAGTTGGTGAGCATCCACCAGCTCCGTGACGACGGGAAGTCCAGTCGCCTGACTTGCTTCCGCAAGGAATTTCAGACCCTGTTCTGCAAGACCTTGAAAGGAGTACGGCGAAGTCCTTGGTTTGAAGGCTCCACCCCGTAGAATATGAGCACCCGCCTCTTTGACTGCGTGCGCCACTTCCAATATCTGTTCTCTGGACTCTACGGCGCACGGCCCCGCCATGACAACCAGGGCTTTGCCCCCGATTTTCACCCCTTTGACATCCACGATGGTTGTCTCGGGTCGGACTTCCCGACTGGACAGTTTGAAGGGTCGTAGAATCGGGACGACACGCTCGACTTCTGGCAGACTGTCCAGTGTCTGAATGCGTTCCTTGCCACGCTCATCACCCAGGCAGGCAATGACCGTTCTGTCCGTTCCGAACAGTGGATGAGCTCGATAGCCAAGCGACTCGACTTCGGCAATCACCCGATCCACATTTTCCTTGTGGGCACCCGCCTCCATGACGATGATCATTGTTGTAAACTCCTTCTAATGGGAAACCACGCACGGTTTTCAATTCTGCGCATCTCAACAATAGATCGCAGGTTACCAGAGTGGATGTAGTACCCGATAAGTTTATCCATGTCAATGAGTTATTGGTTTTTCCTTGGGATGGAGGAGAGAAACAAATTATTCGGTCGCTTCTCCCTGGATTCTGGGTTCGAGCCAGTCCTGGAGTGGAGATGGCTGGCTCTGCTGGGGTTGGGAACCGGAATCCTGAGGTGCTGGACGCTTCTGAACGATCTCCACTGGAGTTCCCTTGGGCACGATGATGAACAACTCTTCGGATTCCTCATTGCTCATCCGGACACAACCGTCGCTGGCTCGCTGGCCGATGGTCTCAGGCTCGTTGGTACCATGTATGCCCAAGCGTGAAAAGGCCTCTGGATTCGATGCCGGCGAAATGGTCATCCAGCGTGTTCCCAGAGGATAGTCGGGACTGTCTGGTTTCACGATGCGTCCGGTATCCCGATCATGCCAGACGGGTGACTTTAGTTTGTGCCAAATAACGTACTGTCCTGGTGGGGTGAGATGATCCATGCGTCCGATTCCGACCAGATATCTCTTGATGAACTTGCCGGAGCCTGTGTAGAGATAAAGGTGCAAGTCATCTTTATCCACAACAATCCTATAGGATTCTATGGTTGGCACCGTGATCCGCTGGTTGGGCACCAAAGACCAGTTCAGATCGCGTCCATTTGCTTTCGCGATGAAGTTAGCCGTGGTCTTGTACTTGTACGCCAGTTTCATCAACGAATCGCCCTTCTGAATTTGAACCAACTGGTTCCATTCGTTGGGGACTGCTGAGAACAAGTACGATGTGTTGATCACGCTGAGTTTATCCATCGCCTCGCCGGCAAATTTGCTGCCGGGCGGGCTGTTCTGGATGATCTGATAGTAGAGGGTTCTGGCTTCTTCAACTTTGCCTGTTTGTGCCAGTTCATCTGCCCGGGACAATTCGGAATATGCCGCCCCTTCACTGTTGGGATACTCCTTGGTGAGACGCGCCCATCGTTGCTGACTCAGCTGATGGTCTCCACTGGCCTGAGCGATTAGGGCAAGCGCGGTCAGGGCTTCCGCGGAATGCTGGCTTTCTGGAAACTCGGCCAGAAGAGACTCCCAGTAAGGTTCTGCCTCTCTCGCTTCAGCATCCTGAAAACTCTTGGCCAGAGAGTAAATGACCTTCTCCCGCTGAGGAAACGTTGGATACTTCTGGTAGATGGGGAGCATGGCCTCACGGGCATCTTTCGCCCGGCCACTGTCCAGAAGCGTCTGTGCCAGAAGATAGTCTTTCTGAGCGCGTTCAGTACCGATCTTTTGGTAAAGGAATACACCCGCAGATACGACACCACAGATGAGGAAGAAGACAACTATGAGAAGTAACTTGATCTTCCATCTGCCTCTTAGGCTGCCTATGTCCTTGGTCTTCAGCTCAGGTGACATTGCCCGTAAACGTTCCTCCATTTGGAGAGAGACGCTCTCCATATATCTCCCAGGAAACCAGACTCCAGAGGGTAAGGTTTCTTTCTCGAACAAGCGCCTCAAAGGAGTGAGCATAGCCCACACACTTGCAGGCGCTGGCCTGCTCCAAGGAATCTCCAGATAAGACGTATCCATCGGCATCGGAATTCAGACCGATTTACCTTCTGGACTGCCAGTAAATAAGAATCGGGCTGGCAATATAAATCGAGGAATAAGTTCCCACGACAATTCCTACCAGAAGCGCAAAAGCAAAATCGTTCAAGACGATGCCACCAAACATGAACAGCGCAATCACCACGAAGAGCGTGGTTGCCGCCGTCAGGATGGTTCGCGAAAGAGTCTGGTTGATACTGTTGTTGATAACCGTAGGCATATCCTTGGGACCGCCCAGGAGTCCCTGATTCTCTCGGATTCGGTCATAGACAACGATGGTGTCATTCAGAGAGTATCCAATCAGGGTCAGTATGGCGGCGACGACACTCAGACTGATCTCACGACCCGTGATGGCGAAGATGCCCAGAGTGACCAGGACGTCATGCACCAAAGCCAGCACGGCTCCCAAGGCAAATCCAAATTGGAAGCGCCACGCAACATAGGCAAGAATCCCAATGATGGAAAACAATGCCGCGTTGATTGCCTTCTTCTGCAACTCGGTTCCAACTTTGGCGCCAACTTTCTCCTGTCGTCGCAGTTCGAAAGCGTCCTCGCCAAAACCTTTGCCTAGAACTGCGAGGAGTTGCTCCGTTACCCCCTGGCTGACCTTGATAGCATAGGTGTTTTCCTGATCTGCGACGGGAACAGCATCAGCAACCGGGAATCCTGCATTTCGCATCGCATCGAAAATCTCCTGTTCGGTGACAGGCGCAGACAAAGCAATCTGGTATTCATCACGTGCTTCCTGTCCGGGCTTCGGCTCCACCTGTTCAATGCCTTTGGTCAATTGAACAGTTGGGTTCTTGTCCGAGAACGCATCCTTGGCTGCTTTTTCAAAACGAGCGCGCAGTTCATCGCGTCCTTCGGGAGAGCGTGCATCTTCCTTGACGCGGACAAGGAATTCATTGGCGTCGTCCAGAACTCTCTGAATGTCCGCGTGTCCGTAACCACTCGACTGCAAGACATTGCGAATTTCACCGGTTTCTTTGGGCTCGTTGAAACGCACCTGCACCAGGTTACCACCGGAGAAATCAATGTTGGTTTTCAGACCGCCCTTGGCGAACATGGTGCCCAAGCCAACAAGAATGAACAGCAGCGAGACACCAATTGCCAGTTTGTGAATGCGCATGAAGTCGATCCTTGTGTTGCCGAAGATTTGAAAGAATCCAATCTTCAATTCCTTGACATTTACCTGGTTGGTCAGGAAATCAAAGATGATGCGGGTGACGAAAATCGCCGTAAACATCGAAATGACGATACCCAAACTCAGGGTCACTGCGAAACCACGAATGGGGCCTGTTCCAAACGCGAACAACATCACAGCAGTTAAGAGTGTTGTGAGATTGGCGTCCAAAATGGTTAGAAACGCTCTGGAATAGCCCTTTTCCACCGAGATGGCGAGTGCCTTGTCGCGACGAACTCGGAGTTCCTCGCGTATACGTTCGTAGATGAGCACGTTGGCATCAACAGCCATACCAACAGTCAACACAATACCGGCTATACCGGGAAGAGTTAGAGTGGTCTTGAAGAGCGCCATAGCTCCCAGCAACACGAAGATGTTGAGAATGACGGCAAAGTCTGCAATCGCACCTGCGACCACATAGTAGACAATCATAAAGCCCAGAACGACGACCGCACCCCCCAAGCCCGCACGGATGCCCTGTCGGATGGAGTCCATACCCAACGACGGGCCGACCGCGCGTGTCTCCACAACGCTGATGTCCGCGGGAAGAGATCCAGCTCGGAGCACAATGCCAAGGTCTCTGGCTTCCTGAATGGTGAATCGTCCTGTGATTCGAGCCATGCCGTGAGGAATCCGCTCACGAATGACCGGTGCGGAGTACACGCGGTCGTCCAGAACGATTGCAAGGCGCTTGCCGACGTTGTCTCCTGTGACCTGGCGGAATATCTGGCCACCGCGCCTGTCGAGTTCGATAGAGACATAAGGCTCATTGAAACGAGCCTGATCAATCTCCATTCGGGCGTCTTTGAGTTGTTCGCCCGTCAGTTCCGCCTTTTCCTTGACTTCATAGAGGCGATAGACGCTGCCCTTGGTGCTGCTGGTCTCGGGTCGGCTCCACAGCAGTTCGTATCCGACAGGGATGACGGCACGCGCCGTTTCACGCATGATAACCTGGTCTACGTATTTCTGATCAGCTTCCCGAACTTCCAGTTCTCCGCCGTCTTCGCTTAGTTCGACCTTCTCGCTCAGCCCAACACCCAGTTTACGGTCAATCTCTCGAATGTGGCCGTATACATCCGCCGCTTCCTTGATCATTCGGAACTCAAGGCGTGCTGTCTGACCCAGGAGATCAATGATGCGGGTCGGATCAGTGATGCCTGGAACTTCGACAATGATCCGATTAGCGCCTTGACGTTGAAGCACCGGCTCCAGAACGCCGAGTTGGTCAATTCGGTTGCGGATGATCTCCAGTGAACGATCCACCGCTTCGGCTCGCCGGTCTTCGAGAAGCTGTTCAATTTCCACTTGAAGAACGGCATGGATGCCTCCCTGCAAATCCAGTCCGAGCGGAATGGCACGACGACGCAATTGGCCAAATTTCGCCTTCAATTCATCATATTCCGACCGCGCCGCGGGAATCTCATCCTGGCGATTCTCCGACTTCATCTGTTCAATGCGGGCTTCCACCTCACGCATCTCTTCGGTGCTTTGCTGGTTGATACGATCTTCGGGGGAAAGGGAATACCATCGCACCGAAGGATAGACAGCGAACACCGCAGCGATCAGAACCACGAGCACAACAATCGGCTTCCAAACCTGAAAAGTGGGCATCTTCGAAGAGTCCTCCCAATCAAAAAATCATGACTCAAATATAGGAACGTACTGCACAAAGCCTGGGCACACCGACACACGACCCGCAGTTGCCGCTGGACTCGACAATACTCCATATTAAACGACGGAGTATAGATTTGCATTTCCCGACTTGTCAATGCCATTTGACAGACAGGCCAGGATAAGTATAAGAATCAGGGTCTAGAAGCGGAAACCAGAATGCAGGAGTCTTGCACCGCTGAAGGGAGAATACCGATGCCGGAATCTTATGAAATTCGCGCGTTCAAGGCGGAGGACACCCCACGGCTGCTTCAAGTGTGGAACCGGTCGCTGCCCATTGATGGGGTTGGATTGTCCGTGTTTGAGCAGAAGGTCATCCTGGATGACAACTTCTCACCGGAGGGGCTTTTGGTAGCGGAGACCAAAGATGGGGTTCAAGGGTTCATCTATGGTGTTGTGCGCCGAGTCCCGATGCCTGGTCTTGGTCTTCAGGAAGACAAGGGATGGATCACGGCGTGGGGTGTGGTGCCCGAGGCCCGCGGACAGGGAATGGGCAAAGCCCTGCTGAATGCGTCTCTCGGTTTTTTCAAGCAGGAGAATCGAAAACAGGTCATCTTCTCGACTTACTCCCCGAATTACTTTGTTCCAGGAGTGGACATGAAGGCATACGCTCCAGCGATGCAACTGCTGGGGAAGGCCGGATTCGAAAAGGTAACCGAGTTTCTCAGCATGGATGCCCGAATTGTCCAATATGTGCGACCCGATGAGGTCGTTGCCAAGGAAGAGAAGCTCAGGCAGAGTGGCATTGACGTGCGATTCTACGAAAGAGCAGATCTCTTCAATTACCTGGAGTTTCAAAGAAAGCACATGCCGCCAGACTGGCTGATGCTGGCAAAGAACAATCTTCGAGACCTGTGCCGCGGGATGTTCGAGCCTGACCAGATCGTCATTGCCTTGGATCAGGGAACGATCGTCGGATTCTGTCAGCATGAAGCAGAGCATTTTGGCCCCTTTGGTGTTGCCGACTCGCATCAGGGCAAGGGCATCGGAACGGTGCTTCTGTCCAAAGTGCTGGAACGAATGCACCAGAAGGGACTTCACGGAGCGTGGCTCCTGTGGACAGGCGACCGAGCTGCCCAGGGTGTTTATGGACGTCTTGGGTTCACAGAGACACGCCGATTTGCCATGATGTGCAAGAACATCTGAGGAGCGAGACACAGCGTGGACAGTTGGTACAAGGGCATGTACGGGGAGCACTATTATCGGGCAAGCTTCGCCGCCATGCCTGCAGAGCGTACGCAGAAAGAAGTTGAGTTCATCCGCACGGTACTGAATTTGCCGCCGGGCGCACGCGTGCTTGATCTTTGCTGCGGTCCTGGACGGCACACGCTTGCTCTCGCACAACTCGGGTACCGGATGTCGGGACTGGATCTTTCAGAGCATTACATCAAACTGGCAAGAAACCATGCCAAGCGGGAGAATCTGGATGTTGATTTCCAGATTGGCGACATGCGACGAATCCCTTTCCGATCGAAGTTCGACGCGGTCATCAACATCTTCACCAGCTTTGGATACTTCGACAGCGATGAGGAGAATGCCTCGGTCATTCAAGGTGTTGTGGGCAAGCTCAAGCCAGGCGGGAAATTTCTGTTGGACGTGATCAACCGGGATTATATCGTGCGCAATATGACGCAATCACACTGGCTGGATCGGGGAGATATCCTTGTTCTGCAGGATCACTCTTTTGATCCGGTGACCAGCCGAACGGAAGATCGCTGGGTCTTTCTGGAGAAGAAGAGTCGCAAGGAATTCGACGTATCTATAAGATTGTATGCTCTGCATGAGATTATCGCGCTGTTTCAGAGAGCGGGACTCACCTATCAGAAAGCCTGGGGCAACTTTGCCGGAGAACCGTTTGATTATACATCTCAGCGAATCATTGCCTTGGGAGTGAAACCGCAGTAGCAGCGCCTGAGCGCGGAAGCGATGGAGCAAGAGGGAGACAATCATGAGAGTTGACGAAGAGCTGGTCGTGATCATCGGACATTGCCTGACGTTGGACATTCAAGCAGAGGAAATCTATCAGGCTCTCTCACAACGGTTCGAGGAACCGGAAATGCGCTCTTACTGGCAGACCATGGCTCTTGACGAGCAGGAGCATGTGGAATACTGGAAGGAACTGCTGGAGCTGGCGCGCAAGGGCATGGTTCCACAAGTTTTCGACAAGCCCTATGAGATTCGCAAGCAGCTGGAGTCTCTCATTTTGAAGAACCGGGATGTGGTCGGGCAGTGCGCTACGATCAACAATGCGGTGGATGCTTTTCGGATCGCGTACCAGCTGGAGTTCAACATCCTTCATCCGGCATTCAGTTCCCTGTTTCATTTTGTCCGGATTGGAGCGGGCGAGAGTTCTCCCTGGGACTCCTATGAGAAGCACCTGTCGTCTCTTTCCAACCATCTCGCGCGATTTGGTGCAATGACGCCTGACCTGGACTTCATCGGAGAAATGGTTTCAAGTCTCTGGAATCGCAACTGCGATCTCGTGCTGCAAGCCCACATTGATCCTTTGACTGAAGTGCACAACCGACGCGGTTTCTTCCACGTTGTGATCCCGTTGGCGCATCTTGCGCAGCGGATGCACTACAACGTGGCGATCATGATGGTAGACATTGACCACTTCCGGACAGTCAACGAACAGCACGGTCATCTGACCGGAGATTCGCTGTTGACGCTCATTGCGCACTGTGTCAAGTCGCAGGTTCGGCGTTCGGACGCCGTCGGTCGCTACGGTGGTGAGGAATTCATCGTCTTTCTGATCAATGCCGAGAAGGAATATCTGGGTGAAATCAGTGAACGAATGCGTCAACATGTCGAGGATATCACCCGCGACCGGATTCCAGTCACCGTCAGCATCGGCATTTCCTACGACAACCTCGAAGGAGACGTCGAAGAACAGATAGACCGTTTGGTCAAAGAAGCGGACGACTATCTGAGTCAGGCCAAAAAGGCAGGACGGAACAAGGTTGTCATGAAACAAGGCTGAACGCGGGCGATTCCATCCGATATTACAGTTCGCAACAGGCGCTTCTGCGCGTCGGCATCCATCACCAAGAGTTCAACGATACACTTCTCTGCGATGTCCGACTGCCACGACCAGGACCGTCAACACATCATCTTCCACCCGATACAAAACGCGGTAGTCACCAACACGAATACGATAGCCGTGCTCTCTGCCAATGAGTTTTTCAACCCTCTGCGGGCGGGGATCACTACCCAGTGATTCTATCTTCTTGACAAGACGGATCTGGATAGAGGTGGGAAGCTTGCCCAACTGTCGCTCCGCACTTTTGGCGAATTCAATACAGTATTTCATGCAGAGCTACTCCATCCGCAGTCTCTTCTTAATCGCTTTTAGGGAAACCGTGCCCTCAGTCTCCGCCGACTTCAGGCCCTCGTCGAATTCGCGCAGATCTTGCTCCTCTGCTGCTCGCTTGAGCAAATCCAAATCCTCAATGGGAACAAGAACTGCAACATCCTTCCCACGGCGATGAATGACGATTCGGTCGCCCTTGTAGGCAACCTGGTTGAGCGCTTCGGCGAAATCTCTCCTCACTTCATTGGCTGCCAGTCTGTTCATTTCTCAATCACTCCTCATGTACATAACGTTCTTCAGGTACTATATGTACATGATGTGTTTTTGTCAACATCGAGACGGAACAAGAAATGGACAGTCTCACAGAGAACAACGGTAACTGCCTGGTCAGGAAGCGCACGGTCTGCGGTTGATTTGCTTTCGAGAGAGGGTGTATGCTGAAGATGTGGTGGTGGTTCGCCGCAGAGAAGAGACAGATCCCGTATCCTATTAGGAGCATTCGAAATGAAGGAGCGATTAGCCAAGATGAGGCTGAAGGGAGATTGACCGATGAGCAAGAAGATCGAAGTCCTTTCCCGCCAAGTCCGTCTTGCCAGCGTCAATGAGCAGGACTATGTCTGTCTGACGGACATCGCCCGTTACAAAGATCCAGAGCGCACGGACTACCTGATATTCAACTGGTTGCGCAACCGCAACACCATTGAGTTCCTTGGCATCTGGGAGCAAATTAACAACCCCGTTTTTAATCCCATCGAATTCGATGGGATTAGAAAAGAAGCGGGTCTGAACAGCTTCATCCTGACTGCCAAGCAATGGATCGAGCGCACCGGAGCCATCGGCATCCAGTCCAAAGCCGGGCGCTATGGCGGCACCTATGCGCACCTGGACATCGCCTTGGAGTTCGCCTCGTGGATTTCTGTCGAGTTCAAACTCTACCTCATCAAGGAGTTCCAGCGCCTCAAGGAACAGGAACGCCAGACGCTTGGTTGGGACATCCGCCGAAACCTTGCCCGCATCAACTATCGCATCCACACCGACGCCATCCAGACCCACCTCATCCCGCCGGAGTTGGAGAAAGCCCAGATCAACTCTGTCTATGCCAGCGAAGCAGACGTGCTTAACATGGCGCTCTTCGGCAAAACCGCCGCCCAATGGCGTAGCCTCAACCCGGGGGAAAAGGGCAACATACGCGATCAAGCCACCAGCGCCCAACTTGTCTGCCTCTCAAACCTCGAAAACCTCAACGCCCTGTTCATCGGACAGGGATTGTCCCAGTCCGAACGCCTCACCCGTCTCAACCAGATCGCCATCCAGCAGATGAAAATCCTCGCCGCCGAGGACCGCCTGCCTGAACCGACACAGGGGAGGAGAAGCAAATGAAGAAGGGTTCAGAAAGAAGGCAACCGACGGAAATCTGCGCGATTGAGCGCGGTGAGTTCCAGCAGAGAACAACACGGCGGCGGCTTTGCGCAAGGAGCAGGAGAGTCGTGCAATCATACGACACCCGCACAATTCAGGAATTGACCGCGCCAAAGAGTGTCCGCACAACGATAATCTCCATGTCTTCAACTCGGGACTCTGGGTCTTCGAGAGACTGGTGAGCGGGCTTTGAGGACAAGTTTCTCATGCCGATTCGCGTGGCACGTAGCGCTCAAGGGAACAACCGACGCGAAGGCGTTGAGTCGGAAGGATCTAACGCATCGTTGACTGGGCAGCCAAAAGCGTGTTATTCGGACAAGTAGCAGAAACCCCGCAACCCTATGGGGGTCAGTCTGTTTGGCGTTCGACAAGAGAAAGGATACAGAGATGCGCACTGAGTTGACTTGGCAAAAGGCGATAGAAAAGGTCCTTGGGAAGTCTACAAGACCGCTTCATTACAACGAGATCACGGAGCGCATCATCTCCGATGAGCTTCGCAAGAAGCTCGGTGCTACTCCCGCCGCTACTGTCAATGCAATGATCTCGGCCTCGATTAAACACAAAGGCGAGGACTCACCGTATCTTCGCATTTCCAAAGGCACCTTTGCGTTGAAGTCCGGTGGTGTTCCCGGTGCAGCCACGCCGCCGAAGCTTACGCCGGATGAGTTGGAATCTGATGAGGAAGAGGAACAATACGAGATTATTTCTTCGTTTGGCATGTTCTGGCGAAGGGATGCTGTAGAATGGATACGATCGCCCAACCTGCTTGGCATGCAGCAGATAGGAGCTACCCCAGTCAATTTCTGTAAACAACTTGGAATCTATCTTTTGTATGATGGCCGGGAGGTCATTTATGTCGGTCGAACGACAGACCGTTCTCTGGGCCAAAGACTCTACGAACATACGATTGACCGAATGTCGGCGCGATGGGATAGGTTTTCGTGGTTCGGTCTTCTTCCAGTTTCAGATACCGGCACGCTCGGTTCGCTGCCTGAACAATATGATGCCGCAAAACTCATCCCAGCGCTGGAGGCAATTCTCATCGAGGCACTTGAACCACGGCAAAATCGCAAGCGTGGCGATGACCTTGCGGCAGTGGAGTATGTTCAGAGCGTCGATCCCGGAATTGAGAAGAAGAAGATCAAGGCAACGGTCAGTGAAGCCCTGAGCAAATTATGAATGTCGAACAACCACTTCCAGAGGAGGCCGGGGGGCCGGCACCTCAGAAGGCGGGCGTTAAGCATTACAAAGAAAGCGCTAGGGAGACAGACCGTCTATGATTGAATCCATCGCCATAGCTAACGTCGCGACGTATGGGAGCACACCGGAGACAATGTCTGGGTTGTTACAGTTCAATTATCTGTTCGGCTCAAACGCCACGGGCAAGACCACGATTAGTCCGTAGGGCGCCATTTATAGCGCGTTTCCTATGGGGGGAAGGTTTGTCTGACACGGAAATACCCACAACGTTAAAGAACATGGCCGACTCGCGGCCATGCCACCCGCCTTACTGCGTAACGATGAACGAAGACGCTGACCTTCTCGTTATAGCCGGGATCGGTGATCCCGCAAGTCCGTCGCCTGCCCAGATGACCCATCTGGGGAGCAAAGAGACGGGAAC
>JAKQFZ010000814.1 GCA_029558215.1 Candidatus Omnitrophota bacterium | reverse complement strand
CCTTCGTTCAATGCTTGAACTGAGGAAGCATATCCGCGGAGGCGGCGAGCAGTTCCTCCATCATGGCTTCCGCCTTATCAGGGAGAACAGACATCTCATCCAAGAGCAGTGCCTGGAGAACCAGATTTCTGTCGCCTTTCACCGCCGCATCGGCGACAAGTTCCTGCCACGCAAAGCGTTTTTCCAGCAAGCCCCTTAATGCCACGGGACACTCACCCACCTGAATCCCTCGCACCCCACCAAAATCAGTGACGCCCTCGACTTCCAGAATGGCGTCCTCTGGAAGATTCGTTACAACGCCTCGGTTGGGTATGTTCACAATACAAACCTGTCGTTGACCATGGACAATTGCGGCGACAATGTCAGCAATTCCCTCCCCCGTCAGAGGCGTGCCCTTATCCACAGGCAATCGCACTTCATTGAGAATCTCTCGGTACTTGCACATAAAGGCGTCCCTGATCTCCTGTGTCGGCAAAGAGCGCTTCGGCATGGGGCGAGATGTATCGAACCCATGCGCCTTTGCACTCTCTCTGAGGGATTCGGGAACTCCATCGAGTGAACCAAACTGCGTCAGATACGGATAGAACTCGACAACGTGATCATCCTCGGGATAGACAATCTTATGACGATAGGCCAAGGACAGTTGATTGCTCAGGAAGCGATTCGGCTCGTTTCTTCGTTCTGCAACTCTCCGCATCACTTCCGGGTAGATGTCTTTGCCATCGTGCATCAGGCGGACAAACCAGTAGTAGTGATTGGTGCCGATCCACACTCCCTGAATCTGGTCAACAGGAATGCCCATGATCTCGGCAATGTGATGGAAACCGATTTGAACCCCATGACAAATCCCGACAAACTTGACACTGGTGTACTTGTTCATTGCACGACACAGCACCGCCATGGGATTAGAATGGTTGAATACGATGACGTCCGGACATCGCTTCTCCATCTCACGACAGATTGCCAGATATGCGGGTACAGAGCGAAGCCCCATCATCATGCCAGCCGGACCGCATGTGTCCCCAATGACCTGCGGGATTCCATACTTGGCTGGAATATAAACATCGGCTGTGTGATAGTAGGAATCATAGACGTTCGGAGTGATTTCAGCACCGCTCCCACCGATGGACGACAAGGCAAAATCGGCTCCATCTAATGCATCACTGAGTCCAGCTGTTGAACGAACGGTCAACGCCACACCCGACTCGGCGACAAGCCGTCTGCCAAGAACAGCCATCATGTCTGCCTTTTCTGAGTCAATGTCGTAAAGCACAATCTCGGAGCAACTCAGTTCAGGGGTCAACGCGAAGTCTCCCAACGCCCTCGGAAAATACAGACTTCCGGCACCAAGGCAGGCGATTTTCTTCTGAACCATCTTTGTTGCCCTCATTCTTCATCAGATGTTTTTGGCATCATAGTGAATCATGTCAGCCTCGACAATCAATTTTCCATTCCCCATTTGCGTTGAAGTCCTGTAGTATCCCTAAAGTCACAACGCAACGGGATTCACGACGGACGTGAGTTCATGAGCATATATATGAGGTGTACGTACCAATGGCCAAGAAGCCGATCACAGCAATCATCGTAGGTGCCGGCCACCGATCGCTCAGTTACGCTGGATATGCGAAGCATCATCCCGATGAGCTCCAGATCGTTGGAGTCGCCGATCTGATCCCGTTGCGGAGAGAACTGGTTGCCCGACTCTACGGTCTCTCCCCGGAGCAGTGCTTCGCAACTGCAGAAGAACTCGCCCAACGTCCCCGAATGGCTGACGCGATCATCAATGGAACCATGGATCATCAGCACGTCGCCACATCGGTGCCTCTTCTTGAGGCGGGCTACGATATGCTTCTGGAGAAGCCCTTCGCCACCAACGAGGAGGAAATGTGGCAACTTGTCAACACCTGTCGAAAACACGGGAACAAGGTCATGATTTGCCATGTTCTTCGCTATGCCCCTTTCTACGCCGCAATAAGGCAGAAAGTGATTGATGGTGAGATTGGCGAAATAATCAACTGTCAGTTCGCTGAGCACGTCAGCTACCACCACATGGCTGTGGGCTACGTTCGAGGCAAATGGAACAGAAAAGACCGATGTGGTTCGTCAATGCTCATCGCCAAAAGCTGCCATGACCTGGACTTGATGACATGGATGAAATCCGGCATCGAACCAGTCCGAGTCTCCAGTTTTGGTTCCAACATGCAGTTCCGTCTGGAGAAAATCCCCAAGGGAGCAGGTACGAGATGTCTCGTGGACTGTCCCATCGAACCTGGATGCCTCTATTCCGCCTACAAGCACTACATCAACCATCCTTCGCGCTGGTCTTTCTACGTCTGGGACACATTGGAACACATTTCCAACCCGACCATTGAGCAGAAGGTTGAATCGCTCAAGACGACAAACCCGTATGGTCGTTGCGTCTGGAGATGTGACAATGATGTGGTGGATCATCAGTCAATCGTCGTGGAATTCTCCGACGGCTCTACCTCGACCTTGAATATGATCGGTGGCACGTCCAAGCCACTGCGCTCCATCCATCTGCTCGGAACAACAGGCGAAATCCAAGGAGTCATCAACGACAGCAAGTTTGTCATCAGGCATTTCGACACCAGTCCTGGACACGAGTATACCGAGGAGGAAGTGGATCTCAATATCCAGGGAGACAAGACAGGAGCCTTCGGCGGTCATGGTGGAGGCGATCTGCGGTTGGTTGCTGACTTCGTGCAAACGCTCAGGGGAGAACCACGCTCCATCTCCTGCACTAGTCTCGAAGACTCTGTGTACGGTCATTTGCTGGGGTTTCGAGCCGATCAGTCAATGCAGGAACACAAAGTTGTTGAAATACCCGCTGTACACTGATCAGCAGCAGTGGTTCTAATGGATAGGATCTGTTTGACAGATGCGATGCCAGCTCGGACTGAATGGACGTGAAAGGAGCAACTGAAGATGTTTTTGCCAAGATGGATTCTGTGCTTTGTTCTTGTTGTCCTGGTAGGTGGGAGTGGCTGGTGCGTCCCCCAGAGTGCCAACGTCAGGGATTTTGGCGCGAAGGGTGACGGACTGACCGATGACACCCAAGCCATTCAGAAGGCCTTGGCAGCCATTTCGAGTGGGGGCGTGGTGACTCTTCCTGCAGGTGCCTATATCGTCTCTGCCGCCCTGAATGTCCCTCATGGCGGAACGCTGATCGGAGAAGGCGTTCGATGGGAGAACGGCACATCGCAACTGTACGTTCTCGAAAACGGATTTTCACCCATCGTTCTCGACCACGGTGCGAGCGTCAAGGGCCTGATCATCATCTATCCAAACAACATGGACAACTCAAACCCAACACCCTATCCACCCTCTATCCTTCTCAACGGGATCAACCCGAGTGTGGAGAACATCGTGTTCAGCGGTGCTTGGATCGGTGTCTCCACACCACAGGGTGGTGGAAATGCCGGTCAGGGACTTTTCAAGGAACTGACAGGATTCGTGCATCACGTGGGTATTCATCTTGACGAAAGCCGTGATGTGAATCGCATTCAGGACGTTCACTGGTTTGTTGGAGGCAAGGACACTCCAGGCAAGCCTTCCTACTACAGACACAACCGCGTCGGATTCGAGTTCGGCAGCGTAGATGGCATCATCATGGAGCGCTGTTTCATCATTGGTGGGAAGACCTTCTTCCACCAACTCCCTGAGAAGACCCTTGCCGATGGAACAAAACGAGGCACCCATTCACTGGGTCACCATATCGATCAGTGTTGGATAGAGGATGTGGACTACGGGTTCATCTTTGAAGGAGCTACGGGATTCGTGCTCTCCAGTGCCAATATCTTGATTCGCAAGAATGGCATCGGCGTGAAGGTCACTCCTCAAAGTTTATTCTACAATGGTGTCATTGACAGCGTTCAAGTGCGTTCCTTTGGAGAGCCAATCGTAGGTTTTGAATACGGCTGTCTGACACCACACAGCCGCAACCGACTGAGCATTGCGGACTGTCAGGTAGTGGACGGATCACCCGCACTTCACCTGATGTCGGGTGCCGTTCGGGCAAATATCCATGACAGCCATTTTCAGGCAGTCCCAGTCTGTCCGGCCATCAAGATTGACAGGGGAGCAGATCTCTTCACGATAGCAAACAACATCCTCTCTGCACCAAGAGCAATCCAAGACAACTCGGGCAGAAGGGCACGGAAAACAATCAAAGGAAATCTGCATGAACGATGATCCGAAGCGCCCTCTGTCCTAAAGCCTCAGTCGGCTCTGGATGGCCTCGGCAAGGATTTGGTAGCCCTTCGCATTGACGTGAAGACCGTCCTGCGAGTACTCCAACTTCATGAGAGACTTGCGCCCAACCGTCTTGCTGTAGACATCAACATAGTCCACCTTCTTCTCTTGAGCAATTCTCTTGATCTCTCGATTGAACTGTCGTACTTGAGGCGCGATGATCGCGTACTTGTCGCGAGTTGGAAAACAGGACATGACATGAATTCGTGCATCGGGTGCCCCTTCCTGGATCCTCTCTATGATCTTCCCATAGCACTCGATAATCTGTGAAAACGTCGGCGTTCCTGATCGGACCATCCCACCGAGATCATTGCTCCCGTTCATGATGAAGATATGCGCTGGGTTGCAGTCAAAGACCGATTCCTGGAGTCGGTGCAGAATACCCCTGTCACCAACACCGAGCCCATCTCCCGAAATCCCTCGATCGAGCACAAGCCAACCGGGAAGGAGTTCGGCTTCATTGAAAGCAACGAAAGTGGATGAACCCAACAAGACAACAGTCTTTCTCTCGGGGAAGAGGCGCTTGAGCCTCTGATTCTCCGCACGGAAATGAGCCATGCGATCACGATAGAGGAAAAGCCATTTGTCATTGGATTCCAGTTCTATTTTCTTCCTTTTGGACACAAACATGCCCAGCCTCTTCTCGAAATTGTCCGCATGAAAATCCAGATGCTCTTGGATGTGGTCATCCCAGTATTGCCAGCTGTGGGCACCAGGATTTTCGTTGTAGATATGCTGAACCCCCAATTCGTTGAACCGTTCGTGGCAGTCGCGAGCATCCTGAATAGCACCGGTTCCCGTATCATCCACACCACAATCAAAAAGCAGTTGGACATCTGTATCAAGGAATCGCTGCGCCAGATCATAAACGCTGTTGGCGATCCAATGTGCACTTGCAGTCTCAAAGGAACCAAGGCGCGCGGCAATATGCCATTTCTCAGGGTGAGCCGAAATGCGCAGGATACCACTCAATGAGGACGCGGATGAAAATAGATCCGGATGCTTGGCAGCCAACGACATGGCACCATGCCCACCCATGCTCAAGCCACAGATACCACGGGCGTCCCGTGAGGCAATTGTGGGCAGGAGCCGATCCACGGCTTCAATTAGGTCTTTCGTGATGTAAGTCTCATAAGCGGATGTTGCTTCGAGTGGACTGTCCACATACCACCCAAACTGCCCTCCATCAGGCATGACGATGATCATCTCATAGCCATCCGCATAGGTTTCAATGTCAGTGCGCTCAGCCCAATCTCTGTAGCACCCGTAGGCACCATGGAGAAGATAGAGCACGGGATATCGTTCATCCTGCTTCAGACCATTCGGCAGAATGATGTTGAGCGATGTCTCTTTCTGCAGCGCTGAGCTCTTGTGTGTGAGCATGTAGACTTCTGCAGCATCCCCATGGAGGCAGACGGTTGAACAAGAGAGAAAACCGAAAAGCAGTATTGTATACATGGTGTTCTTCATCAAAAATATTCCTCCTTAGGTCGCGTCAGGCCAGAGTTGACCGCCCCGAACCGGACAATACATCATGACGTCTCATAAACATGGGACGTGAATGTCATGGCTGATCCCCACGCGGATGACCAACGCAA
>JAKQFZ010000782.1 GCA_029558215.1 Candidatus Omnitrophota bacterium | reverse complement strand
AACCAGCGCCATCTGCCCGACCTTTTGTCCTCGCAGACGCGCGTTGGCGTGGTGCAGATGGTGCAGCCGATACTCGTATACCCTTTGTCATACAACGCATTGATGGGAACGTCGTGCTCGTCCAGATACGACCTGACGCGTTCTTCCGACCAGTCCGCAAGTGGAGCGATCTTGAGAATCTCTCGATCACCGTGAGTCACCAATGAGACCTTGCTGGTGTTTGAGCGGTGACATGACTGATCGCGCCTCAGACCGGTGAACCAGACGTCCAACGTATCCAGCGCCCTCTGGTTGGGTTCGACCTTTCTCACAAAGCAGCACCGTTGCTGCCCTTCTCGTCCATCGAAGAACAGGTACTCGCCATAGTCTTCGATCATCTGATCCAAGCGCTGTGGGTCAGGGAAAAACCGTTCGACCACGATGCCATATCGTGCTTCAATGCTTTCGATTAGACGGTATGTTTCTTCGTGCAATCTCAACGTGTCAATCGTAATCACTCGAAGTCCAGGGGCAGCCCTTTGTGCCATATCAATGATGGCACAACCGGTGTCCTGAAAACTCGTGATGATTCCTGCCCGAGAACCGTATTCAGCAAATGCCCAACCCAGAAGTTCCTCTGCGGTGGAAGATTCCAACTGCTCCAATGTCAAAGTCTCTTGCTGTGTAATCATTGTTACTGTGCTCCTTGATCCGAAAAGAGGCGACGTCTATGCCTCTCACTCATCGATCTGCGGAAAGTCAAGTCTCCAGAGTTCGCTTCATGGGGAGCAACGCATGGGACCTGTGCATTGATAGGCGGGAGACTCCTGCTTTGCCACGGGTGCAAGAATGGGAATCAAGAATTCGACACCGATCCGTTCCAGTGCGTCACCGAAGCGCTCCTTCGAGCGCCCGTTCTCGCAGTACCAGTCCAGAGTAGCATCCAATACTTGTCCCACAGCACTTTCTGAGGGCAGCAGGAAAGGCAGCTGGTAGGCAGGCTTGGGAAATCGTCCCATCTTGCCTCCAAGAGACACTTGATAGAGCGTCCTTTCGGACTCGAGCGCTCCAAAGGGACAGGCCTGAATGCACTTGCCACAGCCGATGCAGGATTCTTCACAGAGCGCAAGGCTCTTGTCTTCAATCCGAAGTGCACCAACTGAGGGACAGACCTTGACACACAAGCCACAACCCTTGCATTCCTCACGGTGAAATGTCTTCTGAATGACTCCCTGCACTCCAAAGTCATTCTCCACAGGCTTGGGACATGCGTTTGGGCAACCGGCAATGCACACTTTGAATTTGTGTGGCAATACTCGATGCTCCACACGTATCATAAGCCTCTGGGCAATACCCTGAGCGTCAATGAGCCCATGTCGGCAACCCAGTCCTTGACAAGCCGTCATGGTTCGAACCCTGGGGCCACATCCCCCAACACGAAGCCCCGACTCGGCCAACTCGTCTTGAAGAGCGTAGATATTCTCTTGCGGGACATACGGGATCTCGACCCCTTGTCTGGTGGTTAGATGAACATGGCCACGGCCGTATTTCTCAGCCAGTCGTGACACCTCAGCAAGCCAATCGGAGCGCATGAATCCACCCACCACATGGATACGAACAGAGTAAAGACCCGGCTCCTTCATCGGAATGAAGCCTCTCGATTTGATGTCGCAGGGCGCGCTTTCCGCCATCCGCCACCACCTCTCTTTCGTTTCTCTTCAGATCCCAACCGCATCTTTCGTGGGCAGAAGTTCTATATTATCCTGTTTTCCTATCGAACTACTATGAAAATAGCACGTTCTTCCCCTTTGTCAACAAGAATCTCTCCGGAACAAGGGGTGTGAGGT
>JAKQFZ010000781.1 GCA_029558215.1 Candidatus Omnitrophota bacterium | reverse complement strand
GATAGGCGGGCAACATGATGGCAGTCCAACTCTCATTCATGCCACGAAAGCGACCGTAGAAAGGAAATATGAAAAAGAGTTTTCCGTAGTCGAGAGACCAATACAATGGAAAAAGCACCTGATGGTCATCAGCCTGCCAGTAAAACGGAAAGACAACCCGCCCCGAATCATTCTCCCAGTAGATCGGAAAGACGACTCTTCCATTTTGCCATTGCCAGTAAATGGGAACCACCGAAAGGCAGTACCTGTCACCCGCAGACCGGTGCCAATAGACCGGCATGAACCAGAATCCTTCTGACTTGGGGGTCTCCTCTTTCCATCGTGCCCAGACGGGGAGGATGCCAAGAAAACTGCTCCCCTTGTCCCGAACGCTCAATACCGGTGCAAACCAGAAGCCCTTTGACGAGGTGTTCCAAGACCAGAAAAGCGGTGCCACACCCATGCGGTACTGATCCGTATCCATGACCCCTGTGACCCACCACGCCGGAAGGATGACAACACCTTCAAAACGGTCATCTCGGAACTGCCAATAAAGCGGCAGTACCGTTGCGAGGTATTCACCATCCTTCTCCCAAGTGCCCTGAAAAGGCAACAGAGTCAGCTTGCGAAACTCGCCAGGGCTGTTGGTGACATTGAACAGAGGCCATAGCAAATCCAGAGACGTGAAATCCGTCGCAAGATGGCGTTTGTAAAGATGAAACGGAAAGAGCCTGTTGACCCTTTCAGACTCATTCTCAGCGATTCTTCCCAGAGGAATCAGATACTGAAGGTCTGTCGAAAGATCGTCGGAGTCCAGAGTCAGCAAAGGCCAAAGATTGATATCTCGGTCACGCGCTTCACCCACGGAACAGAGAGCCAGAAACACAGAAACAAGAATCAAATGAAATCGTTTCATCGCCGCCACCTCTTCGCCTCATAGAATCTTCCCTACAGGGGAACCCTATTGATGATACGAGGATCATCCTGAATCTGTCCACTCAATCCGGCTGCGCCGCTGTATTCGAGATAATCTCAATGGCCTTGTCGGTCTGACCGACGTTCAGAAACAAATCACGTCCCGGATCATTCCATGTCCAGAAAAGGGTGAGCGGAACAGCTTCTTTTCGAATCATCTCGAGTGCTTTTGAAAGCCAGGCCAGGCTTTCCTCGGAAGCATACTCTCGACTTGGAGTTCCAATCTCACCCAGGTAAAGCGGTTTGCCGATCTCACGGCTGATCGCCATCAGTGTGGCGATGTTTTCCAAATTGCCCAGTTCGCCGCCGAAGAGTTTCTGCGCGTCTTCATAGTAGTGGATCGAGATCAGGTCAACCGGATCGGGGTGAATCAGCCGGATGTATTCTATGTTTTCCTCAAGGGAGTCTTGCGTCCAGTCACCTCTTCCATGAGTCTGCTGTGCTCGCCAGAGGTGCATCGCTGCGGGACGAGGTGTCGAATGGCCTGAACCGATGAGATGTTTCTGATCGAGGGTTCGAATCAACTCGGCTGTCTCACGCATATAGTTGACCGTATCTTGTGTTGTGTAGTGATTGCTTGCGCTACGCACGATGGGGTAGTTCATAAGGGTTTCCATGCCGACAAGGTGATCGCGATGCTTCAGCCCTTCCGGATCGTGAAAGGCAAGATTCTCTCCCAGATTCAACTCGTTGGCGATTTCCCAGAAGTAGAGGGTCTTGCGGTTTCGAAAACGGCTGACCACTTCCCGAATGTAGTTGTCATGAAGTTGGCGTGAGACGCTATCTCGATTTCGGAAAAAATCCTGTCTGGACTCGTGACCGAGGTCGGGAAACAACTGTGAGTGATGATTGAGAAGCAGCACAAGGCGAATGCCACGCTGGTCACAGTCATCGAGCATCTGCTCAAAGGCGCTCCACCAGCGTTTGGAGTCTTCGTAGAAAGTCTTCTTCATGGGTGTTGACCAATACAGTGTTGCCGAAACGCGAAGGACTTTCAGATTCAGTCGAGCCAGGTCATCCAGATCCTTTCGCGCTGCCGAGACGCTGTACTCTGCCTTGGGTGAACCCCCGATGCGAAGACCAGGCCAGGCTTCGGCAACATATTCGAACAGGAGATCCCATCGGTTCACTGAGACGATCTGCACTGTCTTCTCATCTTCCTGAAGAGTCACGCCCTGAGCCGAAAGCGAGGCAAGGCACTCAGCACACGTCAGCAGAAAACACAAGAGACTCATTAAGATGATGGATAAGGTCATATTCATTTTCACACTCCTGGAGTTCCTGGATGGCTCACGGCTTGCGTCTAAGACTGTTTACGCATCGGCTGTAGGTGCTGCGTCGCCTCGATGATTCCTGTACCCCGGTGGATGGCTTCTCCAGCGAGTGTCCGCTTTCCATCCGAGGCTGAAAAAGGGATCCCCCGTTGCGGCGATGTACTGTTTCAACAATGTGCGGTGCTCGTCGAGAACCTGCTCATACGAGGGATCATTCACCAGACTATGTACCTCTCCAGGATCGGTCTGCAGATCGTACAGTTGCTCTCCGTCCTCTTCGAGATAGCGCATGTATTTAAACCGGGGAGTGCGAATCATGCGACCCGGCTCGATAGTAAAACCCCATTCGGTGTGCCATTGACACGCAACAAAGTGATGTGGATCGCTTGAGGTATCTCCCGCCAACCACGGCACCAGGGATATCCCCTCCCTCCGCGGCTGAGTTCGGATTCCCGCGTACTCGCACAGCGTGGGCAACAAATCCAACAGCGAAACCAGACCTTGTTCCGAACGATTGCCTTCCTCGATTCCAGGCCCTGCGAAAATGAGAGGGACTCGTGTGGTTTCGTCATAGAAACTGGTGTGCTTGGTTGCCATCCATCTGCCACACATCGAGTCACCATGATCTGACATCAACACAACAAGTGTTCGATCCGCGTCATTTCGGCGATTGAGCACGGCAAGTATCTCCCCAATGTCTGTGTCCACACGGCTGAGATAATGATGATACGCCAGCAGGTAGTACTGAATCTTCTCCTCGTCCCATTCGGATATCTGAGCCTGTCGATTGTGCGCGCAGCAGATGTACTGTACCGGCAGAGGCAGGCGGGCGAAATCATCTGGGGCGAGATACAGGTTCGCTGGCAGAGGGGGCAGCGGTTCCGACACACGCACCAACGGATTGTTTCCCCTGAAATCTCCAATCCAATTGCAGATATCATGGGGATTGTTGAGATCCGCCACAAGCAGGAAAGGAGCCGAGTCGGAGTATTCACTCAAAAACCGCGTCACCTGTTTGCGCGTGTGTCTGTCCCGCATTGAATCGTAGTGAACAGGAAAAGCGGGATGAACATCATCAATCTCTTCTTGTTCTGTCGGGGCGACCTCAAATCCTCTGAGCGCACCAGAACTA
>JAKQFZ010000761.1 GCA_029558215.1 Candidatus Omnitrophota bacterium | reverse complement strand
CATAGGCTCTTCCCCGAGGAACCGAACTTTCCGTGCCGTCTGGCTGCAGTGCTTATGAGACAGAATCGTCTGGCAGAGGCCAGAGCACACCTGGAGCAGTTCCTTCATCGGCATCCTGACTGCACACAGGTACAAAAGGCGCTTTCGGATCTCCCTGCCGCACCGAATGGGCACGATTCCGAGGTGAAGCCTCAAGAGATTTTTTCAGCGGAAGAGACAACTGGCTCCAGTCAAGAGCACGTTGATGACAGTACAGTCGAAATACTGCCTGAGCAGCAGACTCTTTCGGAAGAAGATGCTGAAGCCAATGACACTGTTCCGGAAACGGGAATTGAATTCGCATCAGAGCCTCTGGGTGACGCAGAGCAGAGCAAGGCTCATGCAAGTGCGCAGAGTTTTGCAAGTCGTGGTCTTTTCCATGAGGCAATAGAGGTTTACAGGGATATCCTGCTCCAGTGGCCTGATGACGGGGAAGCGCTATTGCGCCTTGGCATCCTTCTCAACGTTCAGGGACAGAGTGAGCAGGCATTGGAGCCTCTTCAGCGCTGCATTCTCTTGGGTTCAAATCGTGCAGAGTTGTACGTCGAGTTGGGAGTCGCCTACGCAAGTCTGGGTTCGACAACGGAAGCAGAGGAGAACTATCAAAAAGCGCTGAACGTGGATCCCAATAACATAAAGAGTCTGATCAACCTGGCTTTTCTTCTCTCGCGTCAAGGACGTCTGGATGACGCAGAAGGCCTTTTTCAGAGGGCAGTGACACTACAACCCAGAAATCCCCACGCCCGACTCGGTCTGGGCAATGTGTTTTTCAAGAAGGAGAAATTTCGTGAAGCCGCAAGGGAGTTTCAGGCCTGTCTTGACGTAGACAGAAAGAACATTCAGGCTCACAAGAATCTGGCGCTAACCTGGTACCGAATTGGGGACTTGAGGAACTCCGCTTCAGAGTGGCAGAGCGCCCTGAATCTTGACCAGACCGATAAACAAGCACAGGAGAATCTTGCCACGTTGACGAAGCATATAAGTTGAGGGTCGCCATGCAGATGCACTCCGTCGAAGTCTATATTCCGTGGCTACAAACCGTACTGGGCGTTCTTCTTCTGTACTGCGGATGGCTCCTGTATCGCGTGGGGATGATGTGCTTGTCCTGGTGCCTGGGTGCTATCGGTGGTGGCTGTCTTGCAAAGGTGCTGATCCAACTGGTGCGTGAGATTCCGAATGTCTGGTGGGTGGTTGTAATTGGGGCTATTGTCGGCGGCATTGTTGGAGTGTTCCTGATTCGGCGTTTGTACTTTGTCGCCCTTTTCGTCATCTCAGGACTCTTTGCTCTCAATCTGAAGCAAACGGTTCTCACAAACCCACGTCTTTTCAGTGCCCTGAATCTATCGCAACTGGAAAGATTCTGGAATAGTGCATCGGGAACGGTTGTTTTCGCTGTGGCTTTTGCACTGCTGGTAGTTGCGCTCCACCGGTTTCTTGTAATATGGTTGACCAGTGGCGTCGGAGCCTTGCTGGTCGCCGACAGGCTTCCCTGGCAGCAGGCAGTGTATTTCCTGGCGGTGACCGGCGTGATTGTCCAGCTGGGCTTGATACGAGGATTCGGAATAGACACGGGGAGAGAGACAAACCGATGGAAACAAGAACGGAAAGCAGAAGACAGTTAGTGGCGGCTTTCATCGCCTGCCTGGTTTTGTGTGCAGTTTTTTCCGGCTGTGGAGGCGCAGGCCAGGATTCTGCCTCATCCGAACAGGGATTCAGTGGGACAGATGATTCCAACGCTCCGAAAGGCGTCGTCGTAAAGGATGACGCAATCAAGCTTCCTGAAGATCCCCAGGCACGTGCGGTGATCGGAGTCAGGTACATTGCCTTTGGAATGCTTCTTTTCAAGAGCCACGTTGGCAGGCTCCCGACAGAGGAGGAAGGCATCTCGGCGATGTACGAAGAGCCGGAAGCCATCAAGGGACAGCAGTTGTGGCGAGGCCCCTACAACGACGCGGAAATCGTCAAACTGGATCCATGGGGACATGACTACCAGTATCGAGTGGATCCCGAGCTGGGCTTGGGATACGAGGTTTGGAGCCTTGGGGCAGATGGGGTCAAGAGCGACGACGACATCATTGCAAGTCGGGATGCGGGACTCCCTGGATTTCTGGGTCAGGGATACCCGATGCAGGTCGAGGAGGATCATGTGCATGCCCCACGAGCACCCGAGAACCCGGTTCCCGTGCCGGGAGACGCCAATCTCCCTCATCAGCACTGAGAACTTCAACAACCATGATTCGAAAACCTATCGGCAAAGTGATCTCGACACAATGGGATGAGCAGGCGAAACGACTCGATTTTGTGGTCGAGTTTGCCGACAACGGGTATCGGATATCCGGCTCACTCAAGAGTGGATTTGATCCGGCAAGCGGGAGTTGGGTCTCTGCGGAAGCATTGAAGAAGAAAGCACAGGAGATGCTTTCGATGAAAGTCTACGACGATGGAAGTGGACTCGGCGAGGGCGCTTTGACTCCCGAACGTCTTGCAAACCTACGGCTAAAGGTGTCTCTCTCAAGCGCTGGAATCACCGTCGTCAACAAAGGGCGTCCCCCCGACACCAATACTTTCCTGAGTCGGATGCTCCGCTGAATTGTTCCATGTCTCCTGTTGCCTGCCATCTTTCAGGTCATCGGCGACGAAATCTTCCTGCTCTGTGACAAGTACCGAGTCAGCCGCGTCGGAATCTCGTTTGCCGAACGCAGACTTTATGCCCCACAAGATGAAACCAAGAGTCATGGCCATGCAGAGGTAAGGCAGCAACCAACCAACCTCGACGAATGCCGCTACAGAGCCAGGCCTGCACATGGGAACAATGAGAGACTCCGTCTTCCCGAAAGGCAAAGCATTGGAGATTCTTCCGTTGGGATAGGTACCGAAGGTCGGCCCGCTGAAAGCAGCAACGAGTACTGAGAGCCGATTCTCCATCGCCCGCATCTGAAACATCCGCTGGTGTTGAAGATGCTGGATCGCACCCCATGCGCTGGCGTTGAACGTTGGAAACACGAGCAGTTGTGCGCCTCGACTGGTCATCTTCCTGGCAAATTGCTGGTAACTGCCGTCATAGCAAATGCCAATACCAACCCGAACCGGGTCATCGAGATCCGGAACTGGAATTTCACAGACCGTGACATCTTCCGCTGGAAAACCATCCACGGTAAACTGAACCGGTTGATTCTTGACAGCCTTTCCGAGGATTTCACCCGATGGGGACATCAGAAAGGCAGTGTTGTAGAATCCGTCGGTCTGCGAACCTGAGCTGTCCTGCGCTCCAAAGATAACTCCCCATTTGGTTTTCGATGCCTGCCTGTTCATTAGACGGCGAAATGCCGCGTGCCTGTCCTGCAACGGATTCCCGAAAAGGACACTCTCAGGCCACACAAGCAGATCTACAGGAACGACAGGCTCCAAATCCTCAGCAACAACGGCAAAGTGAGCGCCACTCTTCATCTGTTGCAGCATCGCCTGTCCGAGGACCTCTCCCGACCATCTTGGCAGAGCCGGCAACGACAGAAGAGGAACAAAAAGCAGCAAGACCATCGCAAGACAACGGTGCCGAATACGAAAGCGCGACATGCAGACTGCTCGGAGAACACTCCCCCAAAGTACCATGATGAGTGAAATCCCATAGACACCAAACAAAGGCGCCAAGGTCGCGCCCAGAAGGTTCTGTTGAGAGTAACCAAGAGCAAACCATGAAAACCGCAGCCCCCAGACTTCGCTTCGGAAGAGCTCAATGGCACACCAGCAGACGGCCGGCCACAGAATCTCCAGAAAAGGGCTTCGAAAACGAGGCCATCCAACAAGAAAACCCCAGAAGGAAAACATCAAAGCAAGAATCCCCCAGAGAGCAATCGAAAGTATCCCAAAGAGCGCCCACAACCAGAAGACCATAGCCACCGTGAGCGCGTATCCGATCAGGAACATGACACGGTATCTCCGAAGATGCCCTGCACCTTGAAGCGCGAGAATCCAGAGAAGCGGCGCGAACCATCCCGCCACTGCAATCTCAAGAGGCGGAAACGCCAGCCAGTAACACAGTACTCCCATGGCGAGCGCGATACCTCGCCCGTAGAGATCCAGGAACTCCTTGAGAATGCTTTGGCGCTGCTCACCCATGCTCAAAGCCCGATTGCACACCGTAGACAACAGACGAAGAAATGCCCCCGCGTTCTGAATGTTCATCCTCTTGGGAAGGACAGCACCTGCAGGCACATGGGCTATGTCCTCTTCCATACAACGCTCAGTCACGAGAGGAGTTGCCTCTTCCGGGTGTGTTTTTCTGGGAGGGAAGAGTCTGTTTGAGTCAATGAGGCTATCCTTCTTGAGCGCTATGGTTTCTCAATGTACCAACAGCGAGCATGATCCCTGAATTCGAGAACGCAGCACGTCACTATGTCCTGCAAGTCGAACCGAGTGCAATCCTTCTTCCCGTCTGCTCTGATTCATAGCAGGCAAAGGTCATCTGGAGACTTGTTCTGCCTTCCTGGGCAGATGCGATCGCCGGTCGCTTTCCTTCCAAAAACTCCAGAATCGGCTCAGCAAGGCCGGCAATTCGCTCCCCATGGCCTGCTGGCGAGGCAATTCCGCTGTCAACCCACTGACTGGAACCGTGCAGGTACCACTTCAGACCCGATGCAGAAGCATCCCTTGGAGCACCACAACTCGGGCCATCTCCATAGTTCTGGATGACAACCCCTTTGTCTCCAATAATCTCTGTCGTATTTTCTCCGGCAATGCAGTTGAAACAACAGAAAACTTCAGCAAGCATTCCGTCGGGATATCGAAAGATGGCGATCCCCTGATCATCGGGAATCTTTGGATTCAGAACCGTGACAACCTCGGCCATCACCGACTCGGGCACTCCGAGGAGCCAATGCACAAAATCAACGGCGTGGGCGGCATCATCAGCCCACATCCCTCGGTTTAGTTCCGGCTTGACATGCCAGGTGTTCTCGAAGCCTGCCCAGACATGCGTTGCCAGACAATGTTTGCGGCGTACCATGACGACTCGTCCAAGGGTTCCGTCCTGAATCAGTTGCCTCATCTGGAGATTCTGGGGATCGACTCTCATCTGCCACGCCATCGTGAACGCGACAGAGTTTTCCTCAACGGCCGCAACGATCTGGTCTGCCTGCTCCAGAGTCAACGCCATGGGTTTCTGCATGACTATCGTCTTGCCCGCGCTTGCCGCCTGAATGGCGAGTTCCGCATGGAGCGATGTCTCCGAAGAGATCACGACCGCATCAACTTCTGGATCGTTCAACAGTGCTTGGACGGAGTCTCGAACGGACAAGCCATGTCTCTCACACGCGGCCGAAGCGCGGGCAGAATCATGATCCCAACCCGCCACAAGACGAATTCGGTCTGAGAACATTTGACGCCAGCGAGCACAGTACATTTCCACATGTCCATGCGCAAAACCGAGGATGCCGATTCCTACTGCCATTGTTTCACCTTTTGCCAAGAGGATTCAGACTGCTTTTCAGTCAGAGAGGACGAATTCATCCTGCGTTCAATTACTTCGCCGAGATAGCAAGCACAACGACCGCGTTCTCACCAATCTTGGGGCCGCCGATGAGTGTATAACTGCCAGATCGAGTTCTGAGTGTCATGTTCAGAAGAACTCTGTCGCGACCTTCTATGAGGCGTATGGCCAGGGAGTGCATGTCTCCTTCTGAGCCGGAAGGAGTGACTTGCAGCTGGAGACCGTGCGCAAGACCGGTGGTTGCTGCGGAACCTATGGTCGCTCGGAAAGAGCGCAGGCTCAGCTGAGAGAAGACTTTGTAGGGAAACGAGGAAAGATCTTCCTTGAGATCCTCCAGCTCCTTGGGGATCGTTCGCTCCTTTGCATCAGAGTCCGATGCTTGAATCATGCGGACAGTCAAGGTGATTGACTGTTTCTGAGCCTCTCGTGGGCTCTGACTCTGCGCCTGGAGAGAAACGGGTGACACACCTGCCAATAAGAGAGAAATGATCATGAGCAGCACAACGCCGCGGGGCTTGATGTGACTTAGTGTAAAAATCATGAGCGACCCTCCGACGTCGTTGCTCTGACCTCAGCCCCGCACAACCAGACAATGGTCGTCCGGGTCTGAGCGTTGGTATAGGTGACCGCGGAAACCCGATGCTCGGGAACCTCGAGGTATTCAATGTAACTGGCCTGGTTCGGCATTGCCACGTTCAGGGATGGATTGCCCACATACTGGACAAAGACCGCGATGACAAGCATAGCAAGGACAAACCCGCCAAACGCATAGGCATGTGATGGAACAATGCTCGTTCGCAGACGCTCCCAGATGCTCTGTTGAGATGGATGAGCAATCTTCTCGCGCAACTCGGCCAGATAGATCTCCATCGGCGGAAGCGTGAGCGTTTCCCTGCCCATTCCCCGAACGGAACGAACGAGTTTTCCACGAGCGTCCAACATGGAAGCACAATCGTTGCAGCACCGACTGTGCTCATCCAGCTGAGCCACCAGTTCGGGTTCCCTGATCTCTTGATCAAGGTAGCGGTCAACGTAATTCCTAAATTCCTTGCATCTCATCGCGAACACCCCCTTCTCGGGGTCCCCTTTTCAGGCTGATGATAGTGAAGCACAAAGGCCTTCATTTGACAAGACTCGCCAGAGAACTCTATCACCTCCGCCAGTATAGACGGACAAGACTGGGAACTCCTTCGAAAAAAAAGCATTAGCCAGCAGTTTTGGTCTCTTCTCTGCACTGCGCGCTGACTGGCTCATCATTCTCTCCATGTGCCCTCTAATCCAACAACCCACTTCGACCAAGCGTCGCATCAGAGGTATTTCTGCAACTTCTTCTGCAACTTCTCTCGGGCGTAATGCAAGCGCGACATCACCGTTCCAATCGAGCATCCGAGAATCTCTGCAATCTCCGCGTAACTGTAGTCCTCGACATCCCGGAGCAACACGACCATCCTGTGGTGTTCGGGCAACTCGTTTATCTCCTCGTGAATGTGCTTCTCCAGTTGCTCATCAATGGCCTTGTCACGAGGGTCGAACACCTTGGCAACCAGTTGCGTCTCCGACTCATCGTCATCGGTTTTCAGCTCATCCCGAAACTCCAGGATTCTCTTGGATCGCCTTCGATGATCAATTGCCAGATTCGTCGCAATTCGATACAGCCAAGTGTAAAACGAAGACTTTCCTGAAAACCGATTCAGAGACCGAAAAACCTTGACGAAAACCTCCTGAGAAACGTCAACGGCTTCATCCTGATCTTGCACAACCCGATAGGCGATGTGAATCACTCGATCTCGGTATTTCCTTACCAGAGCGTCAAAGGCTGACGTATCGCCACCCAGAAAACGGCTGATGAGGATTTCATCCTCGCGCTTGGTCTCCTTTCTGTCATCCGACACGTTTGACGCTCCTGAATTGACGTATATTCGAATGATATGCCATCCGGCATCGAGTTTCCACTACGAACAATGAACTGGAAACTGTGGGCTTGGATTCACGCCATTGCAAACCACTTCGAGATGGACTATGCTCAGTCCATAAATCGGCCGGGTGCTGCATTTTGCAGCGTGTTCGATCCCCAGAAAGGCCTCCCAAGATGACAGTTTCTCATTCACACATCATCAATGATCTCAGTGAGTTGTCAGGAAGCAAGGTCACCCTGCGACCGGTCACAGAGGATATGGCTGAGGACATGTTTGAGGCCACATCTGAGTCCCAAACCGAGTTGAACCCATTCATGCCATGGGAAAACCAAGTTGTCCAGGACGCCAAAGACTTTATTGAAAGATCCGCCCGCTCCAGAGAGCAGGGAGAGGAACTTCAACTGGCCATTTTTGAACGAGAAACGGATGAGTTTGTCGGAATGATCGGACTCTTTCAACTGGACCCGTTCACACCGAAAGGAACGATCGGCTACTGGATTCGAACATCAAAGGCTGGCAGCGGCTTTGCCACAGACGCGGTCTCCACGCTTCTGGCTTTCTGTCAGCAGCGGCTGGACTTGGCGCGGGTAGATGCCTGCGTCGCGAGCGGGAATCCTGCGAGTCAGCGAGTTCTGGAAAAGTGTGGATTCCGTCGCGAAGGCTTGAAGGAAAGAGCAGAACTATGCCACGGGCAGTGGCATGATGTGGTGATGTATGGAATCGTCTTCCCGTACGATCAGAAGCAGAAAGATAGTCACAGCCCCCAATAGAGCAAGAACTCAAAGAGCAGTTCTCCCGCATCCGGCCTCTGCATGAGCAGCAGAAGATCCAGGCTGTCAATGGAACCATCTGTATTGAAATCGAATCGTGACTGGGGTGGGGGAGTTGAGGTGGGCGTTTCGCTTGGCGTTTCTGTCTGGGTGTTTGTGGGGGTGGCTGACGGAGTCGGGGTGCAGGAACAAGTCAGCGTTGCTGTGTGCGTCAGAGTGTTTGTTGGCGTATGGCTTGCTGTCGCAGTCGGCGTATAGGTCAGTGTATGGGTCGGAGTGTGACTCGGAGTCCTTGTGGGCGTTGCGGTCATCGTGTCTGTCGGGGTGTCACTCGGCGCTATGGTGGGTGTCTCGTTGTTCGGGGTGTCCGTCGGAGTCGCCGTCAAGATGGGAAAGTCGGAGGAATCTCCCGGGAAAGTGAGACGCTCGATCTCAATGACGTTAGAGATAAGATCTCCGTCGGAGTCCAGTTGCTCGATGTCCACCAGTGCCAGCTCACTGGAACCCGCATTCTTGTAGTCGGCACCGTAGACGTTCAATGCTCCATCCGAAGGAACGGGCGAAACGTGGCAGACTGCACAGGAGTCCAAACGAGTGACGATGATGTGCGGGTAGACGCTCTTGAACCGGATCAGATCTGAGCGTTCTGCAAAGGCTGAATTGAGTCCCACCGGTAGAACAATCAGGACGAACAACCGGAGTATTCTTACCACTTGTGTATCCTCCACATCTGCCATGACCTTCCACAGACTGCCGTGATGATATCGAATTGCCTGCCGTTCTGGCAACTGCAAGTGCAGCCGAAGAAGTGTTGGCTCAGTTACACGAGAGCGGAACTGTCATGAATGACTGAGGCTTGGCGAAGGAGTGAGGAGTCTCTCCTGCAGTCCGAAACCCGTCGGCGAATCTGGTAGCTCGGCAAGTGCAACAACTCTGTCGTCAGGATTCAGACCTTGTAGTGGCATGGTGTGCGAGCCGATCTCTCGTCAAACATCAGTGGCGGCGCGTAGTCTTGTCCGTCTGCATGCTGTTGTTAGCCCGCAGTCTCTTCAGGCATCCTCCCTCGCGACCACAGTGTCGTACAGCCCGTAATGTGTCAGACCCGGGTGGCTCTCTATGCCAGTGTAGCGCAGCGACGCGTCTTCGTACCG
>JAKQFZ010000733.1 GCA_029558215.1 Candidatus Omnitrophota bacterium | reverse complement strand
CCCTCAGATCTCCTGAGGGCTCTTGATATGAGTTGTACAGCATTGCGAACAAACAAATATCAAAGGCGATTCTCTTGTCCAAAGTAGTAGAAGTTTCCCCAACCACACGACATGAAGGACACTCCAAGCTTGTCCTTAAAGTCAACGATGCGGGAATAATTGAGCGTGGAGATTGGCTGAGTATCACTCCGGTAAGAGGTATTGAGAAACTGTGCGTTGGCAAGTCCATGCACCAGGCACCCAAGATCTCATCCCGTGTTTGTGGTATCTGTCCAATCGCCCACACTCTCGCAGGCGTCGGCGCTATGGAAGCATCGATCGGCTGTGAAATCCCACAGGATGCATATCTGCTCAGAACAATCCTTCAGTGTGCAAACAGGCTGCACAGCCATGCACTTCACAATATTCTGACTCTGCCGGATATGTACATCCCAGGAACAGACACCAAGATCAACCCGTTCACTCCGGAAGAGCCAGTCAGAACCGTTGCAAAGCGGATCCAGCGGCTCCGTGAGATCGGGCAGACCGTCGGTGAGATTGTTGGTGGAGAAGCCATTCACCCAGGAAACCCCCGGGTCGGTGGTATGTATTACAACATCTCCCCACAGGCAAAACAGAAAATTTTCGACCTTGCCAAGGAAGGACTCTCACTTTCCATCGCCCAGATGGACTTCATGATTGCAGTCTTAAAGAACTGGGAAAACCGCGGCACCGTTACTGTCGGAAAGACCGAAGTCGAGATTCCGGAGAAGTTCGGATGGCACGACCAGGGTTACATGGCAGTAGACCCCGTCTTTGACAGTTCAAGCCTTGACTTTGAACCAAAGTGGGATCCGGACCGGTGGACCGATGTTTCACCGTACAACTGGTACCAGGGAGAGATGGAAGTCAGTCTTGAAGATGCAGACTACCCGGTCGGTGGAACCACCAAGGCAGGAACCAAGACCTGGCCACAGATGCAGGCCTGTACCTCCGTTCCGCTCTATGATGGATGCCCGGTTGAAGTAGGTCCACGTGCCCGTCTGGTCCAGTTCAAGAACTATGACCGCAAGGGTGCCATGGGCCTGCAGATTGCACGGCAGATGGAGTATCCGGACTGTCTCTACACCATGATGGAAGCTCTCGATGCACTTGACTGCAATGGATCAGTCCTTGCAGATGAGATCCCACAGGGAGACGGCAGTCTTGGATGGAATGCGAACTAAGCACCGCGTGGTTGTGATGTCCACCTTGCCCGTGTCAAGGGTGGAAAAGTTCAGGAGTACACCCTCCTTGTGCCAACCACCTGGAACTTCCCGACCTGCAGTCGGGCTCTTGAAGGAGCACCATGGCAGCTTGCCGAGGTCATCATGCGTGCATA
>JAKQFZ010000701.1 GCA_029558215.1 Candidatus Omnitrophota bacterium | reverse complement strand
CTTTCTTTAAGCCTAAGAAGCCACCTTCCCGGTCTTGCTGACGTAGTGGTTCGAGTCGAATCTTAACGTCTCGGCTCTCACTCTCGATAAGCACAGTAGAATGGCTCTTGGCATTACCTTTGACCTCGGTTAAAGCCTTCTCGATCTCGGTATAGGCGTCGGTCAGCACATCATTGCCAGCTTCGTCAGTGACGGTTCCGTCTCTGAGCGTGCCGCCTTCCACGATCACGAAATAGTCGATCATGAGACCGTTCTTGAAGTTGTTGTAATCAAAGGTCTTGATTTCGCCCAAGATCTCGATGTTGATGGCAATAGGCAGGCATGCTAATCCCCAGGCGTTTGACCTGTGGGTGGACTTCTTCACATGGATGATGTCCTCGTAGGCAAAGTCCTTCTTCTGGTTGTTCTTGACCTGGATGTAGTTGGGCTTGAAGAAGCCGAACTCGTCGTAGTTCTCCACGATCTGGACTTCACTGGGAAGCATGCGCTCCAGTCCCATCCACTGACCTTGGGCGTTCCGCATCTTAATCAGGAAGCCGTTACCACAGGCCAGATAGAACTTCATCATCTCGCCTAAGATAGTGGTCTGATCTTCACAGGCAGGGAACTCCGCTGTTTCCATCCAGGACTTGACCCGGCTGTTCTTACACTCGAACTGCATAATGGTTGCCATCGTGAGGGCATCTATGCAGCCGGAGTGGTACTCATCGGTATCTAAGAGGTTGAGCAGCTTGCTCATGGAGTAGGGCTGTGAGACCACTTTCTTGGTTTCAGCAGCCTTGGATACCAACTGCTTACCGATCCTGTGATACTTGGATAGATCTATGGGTTCCGGCTTGTACTTGCTCTCCAGAAGATCACTTGCGGAGCTGATCGCCAGATTGTAGGCACCAATTCGCATCACTATGATGAGCCAACTCCGGTGCCGCTTTTCAGCAGGTCGATCTTAGCAATCCTGACCAAGCGTGTGCCGTCTATCCGGCTGGTGTAGTATTCCACACTGGGCAGGTCCCGGTTCATCAGCTTCTGATAGTAAGACCTGAACTTCTCCTTTAGCGAGTAAAGCTCAGAGTCCGGATCGGATACGTTTTGGGCATTGACGATCAGGAAGACTGTCCAGGCGATATCGGTATCCACATACTGCCGGGAGGTGCCATGCTTGCCTGTTTCGGAGTCGAGGATCAGAATGGCGCAGGGCAGGTTCTTGGGAATGTTGTCCTTGTTGTAGAGTATCTCAACTACTCCAGCCAGTTTCAATGACTCAGAGATGCGGCTGCGTTCGGCTTGGTATTTCTCAACTGCGGTCACAGGCTCACCTCGATATCGTTCAACTGCTGATAGATCCACTGCTCCCGGTTAGAAGTAACCTGAGCAAACACATTACGGGCAGCGATGCCTTCCCGCTTGATCTTGCCC
>JAKQFZ010000689.1 GCA_029558215.1 Candidatus Omnitrophota bacterium | reverse complement strand
TGTCTCCTCGTTCTTTCTACACAACAGGGAACTGTCGGTTTTTGGGCATTCGCTGCAAAACGAGCGCGCTTGCGCCTAATATGTCTCGCAATACTTGGTCTTAAAGAAATATACTCGTGAAGAGCCTTCAGGATCCAACTGGTCGGTAAAACTGCCGATGACGTATCCGTCAGAGGTCAACTGGCGGCATCCGCCAATGGAGTAAGGATTCACAACAGGCGCGCTGAGGGCGTGATCGTGCCACGTAACTCCATTGTCCCGACTCACCAGACATCCGATTCTTCTGACGTCTTGGGGAATGTATCTGGCGATGCAGAACAGGGGTCCGTCCGGACTGTGCGCGTCATGGGCGAAAAAACCGTCAAGATGCCCCAGTCGAATAGATTCTCCCTTGAAAACAGGGGTCACACGAATATCCTCAGTTGCAGATTCTATGTCATATCGAACGTAATTCTGTTGGCAGGGATTGAACTGAGCTTCGTACAGAAAATGAACCTTGCCCTTCTTTACCGCCATGTTGGAGAGCCATGTTTGAACATCAAATTCGTTGTCTTTTGTTATGCGAGGTATGGGACCCGTGTCATCGGGAATGAAAGGAATAGTCACGTTTGCTCCCGCCAGCGTCTTCCATGTTTGTCCAGCGTCATCTGACAGTATGTGGTGAATGTCCCAATACATGTATCCATTACCATTCTTGAATGTGGTGTAGGCAAGGTGGAGTATGCCTTCTTCCGACATTGCGAGATGTGGGTACAGGAAATAGGCGTGTGGACCGTGAACTGTAAGCCGTTGGGTGAAATTTACCGCGCCATCCAGTCCGATGGCATAGAAAGTCTCGTCATCGGAGTGGGAGACCTGGGCGAAGTATATTTGCTTTCGCTCCATATCCAGGAACGTGCTGAATTTGTCAGCCCAGGAATTTGGAATGACTGTGTAATTGGGAATCTTGAAATCCTCTTTTGCCAGGAAACGATACAGACGACCTTGCCCGTTACTTATGTTTCCGTGCATAAGATAGATGTTCCCGTCCCCATCGGTCTCAATTGCTGGCGGATGCGTTGCGGCTGTTGCCTCATAGACAAGGCTGAACGTCGTTCCCCCGTCGGTGCTTCGCATCAACCGCCAGAGCTGTGAATCGTACGCATCAGTGCGGGTCTTCAAATAAGTAAGAAAGATCCCATGTTGGTTGCTGACAACCTTCTGATTGTGGCTCTGAAATGTCGCGTAACCGATGGCATGGTCGTCAATCAACGTCATGCTGATCTCGATCGGGTGCGAACTCGTGTTTACAAAGTTCCCCGAAAGCGCCAAAAATGCCACTATTCCAAAGAAGACCATTTCACTATATGTCCTTGAGGTGCCAAGACATTCTGATTCTGCGATATCTTCTATCCGTCAGAATCTACTTCATCATCATCCAATTCTCGACGCTGGATGGAAGAATCGTCGTCAACGAGACACTCTGAAGGAAGTATTTGTAAGCTTGCTCAGGCGTAGTCATGGTTGCGATAGCATCCCACATTGCTGCACCGATTTCGTCCAGTTCAAAAAGACCAATGCTCGAAGGAGGTGTTTGCTGCAACTGCGCGATGACGGAAGAACCCGCCACGTCCGTCAGGGTTGCCTTGAAACGACCAGAGGTCCCGTCGTAGTCGAACTGAATCCTGTACGTTCGGGATGTTTGCAGGGCACTGCTGAGAGAGAGAGGAACGTCCCACCGCGTTCCGTCTCCGGCAATCGTTACTGTTGCGGAGTTTGAACCGGCAATGCGCAGAATGAGGGATTGCTGGTCAACTCGTTTGTCACTGTTGAACAATCCCAGAACAATGGGATTGTCCGCATCAGTCCCAAAATCGGTGATGTAGAAATCCATTTCAGCTTCAAAATGGCTATTCCTGCCAAAAGGCTGTAGCGGACGCACATAGCGTCGGCGCTGTTTATCCATCAAGACAACGGTGTCGCCATGAAGTCCTCCCAGCCATGCTCCCTTGACTTGAACAGCTTCAGCGGACTCAGACCATACGTAAGCAACGTTATCCGTGTTCATGGCGGGAAGGAAACCTTCATGCACCTCCTGTCCAATATCAAGCATGTCGAAGTCAAAGTACCAGCCACGCTTCATCGGATCGGTCTGGAAATCCTCGGAGACGCTGCTGACCCGCTCTTCCCCGGTATTGAAGGTGCGGTTGGCAATGGAGGCCATAAATGGATTCAGCACGTCCTTGGTTTGAGGATACTGGGTGTGTGTGTCAAAAACCCAGACGTATTCATCGCTGTAGGCAAGCGCATACGGGAGATTCGACCAGGGCAGATCTGTCAGATAACCACTTGGCCAGCCAATGTACAGATTATAGGGATCGCTTTCCACCCACGCTGCCATGCCCACGTCCACAAACTGGTCATACTTGGGAGGATTGTCGCTCAAGTTACGCCAGACATTTCTGATGTCATTGCGTGCTGTGGCAAAGGCACGACGGTCACCAGGGTATTGAACTGGTCCCTCAGGAAGCACTCTCGTTCCTCCCCACCAGAAGGTTGATTCCCATGCATGAATCAGGCGAGCCGGCGCTTGTATGTCGGCTAGAATGCCGTTCATAAAAGGTTTCAAGTTTTCATATCCTGGCCATGCTCCTTCTGATTCTGGACCCCATGAGAAAAAGAGCAGTATTTTGATCGAAGGGTACTCTGCCTGCACGGCTTGAATCCATGCTCTGCCGCGTTCGCGCCAGACTTCAGGCGTGCCCTTGCCAAATGGATACAGTTCCCCCGTCGAATAGTTCGTGTATTGCTCGGTGTCCATAATGAAGCCCTTCAGGTTTGCTTCACGGCAGAGCCTTGCACACAGGGCGGCATTCTGGCACGCAATCGACCAGTCCGCTGAACTGGCTGGATCGACAGGGTATTTGGCATCGTAATCGCTTGAGTTAGTGTCGTCCCCGACTGTGTATAGAAGGAAATTATCAGTCAGATGTCCCCAGGAAGCGCTGTTTAGATCATCCGAAGCGCCTTTTATAGCGATGTCAGAAATCGGGAGCGTTGTCATTGCATAGCGATGCAATGGATAACTTGGCTCGCTGGTCAATCCCTGAATGGCGCACCATGCGACATCCAGAGGTACGGGAATGGCGACGCCATCGAAAGGATGATTCGCCAGGTAGTCCGGGTTGTTCTTCAGGAATTCCGGGGTAGGTGCATCTGGTAAATGCAGATTAAGCATCGTATACTGTCCCGCACCGATGACCTTCTTGTTGCGCAATTCCTCGGGACTTGCCCATGGTTCATTGTATATCAGTTCGAATTCCATCAGTTGAAAATAGTGGTTGCCGTAGGTATCCGGGCTTAGTTTCGTTGCGTGGATTCTAATGGCGCGGGCTTGAACGGGTGCACTAAAAGTGTGAGTTACAAGCGATGAAGGAGCGGGGTGATCCTCAAAAGACATTCCAGGAACGGTTGTCCACGCGCTTCCGTTGGCGCTGTATTCGATGCTATAGTTCACGGGAAAGCAAAGCGAGCTCCCTGCGTACAGCCGAGGGGTCAACTTAACTCCAGCACCCCAAAGCATTTCACCAAAATCAACCGCCACCCACTCGGTTGCATTGGGATTTACGCCATGACCAGCAGAGCACCACATTGTGCCGACATTCCTATCCAAGACATTTGAAGGAGCAAAGGCCCCCGTCTGCGAAGATGCCATTGAGGTGAGAATCAGATCTTGGGCTAGCAGTGACTGCGCTGGCTGCGCACTGTATCCAGCAAGACACACGCAAAGGAGCAGGCCCATCGTTGAAATCGGAAACGGTTTCATCATAGTCTATCGCATCTCCCTGTATCAGTTCATGGCAATTCGGTTTCTGGAGCAGACACTCTCTGCCTCCTATTCTGCAGGCTGAAGGATATCAATACTGAACTCCGGCGTCCACCACCCATCCATCAGCATCCACAACTGACAGCGTTCTCCGTTGAGTCGTGTCCAGTTCAGACCGTACCA
>JAKQFZ010000686.1 GCA_029558215.1 Candidatus Omnitrophota bacterium | reverse complement strand
CGAACACAAGCGTCAGCAGGTCGAAGCCATGAAGAACGCCTACAAAGTCATCCCTGCCATTGCTGAGGAATATGCGAAGATCAGTGGTAGAGAGTACGGATTCATTGAGTCCTACCGGCTCGATGACGCAGACGTCGTGGTCGTAGCGCTCGGCTCAACGGCTGGAACGACCAAGGAAGTTGTTGACCAGTTGCGAGACAAGGGAGTCAAGGTCGGCCTGTTGAAGATTCGGGTTTTCCGGCCATTCCCGTACAACGAAGTTGCCGCGGCTCTGAAGGGTAAGAAAGCGGTCGCCGTTTTGGATCGCTCGGATTCCTTCGGTGCTTTCGGTGGACCCGTCTTTACGGAAATCCGATCGGCACTTTTCGGACAGTGCAACATCCCCATCGTAGATTACATCTACGGACTCGGTGGTCGCAACATCAGCAAGGAAGAGATCGAAGGCGTGTTCAACCAAGCCCTTGAGTACGCCGCGGGCAAGCCGGTTCAAGACTACGTCAGTTATCTCGGTGTAAGAGAAACGGCGTCGGTGTAGAGGCTGCGCCAATTCAGAAGGAGAATATATAATGGCAATTCGACTCAAAGAACTGATTAAGCAGCCTGATCTCCTCACAGGAGGGCATCGGGCATGCGCCGGATGTACCGCACCGTCAGCCATTCGCCAAGCGCTGATGGTAGCAGGCCCAGATACAGTGGTGGGTTTCGCCACGGGCTGTATGGAAGTCGTCACGACCATCTACCCCTATTCGGCGTGGCGAGTTCCCTATATCCACAATGCGTTTGAAAACTCCGCCGCCACCCTCAGTGGTGCGGAAGCGGCATACCGCTCCCTCAAGCGCAAGGGCAAGATCGACAAGAACATCAACTTCATTGCCTTTGGTGGAGATGGTGGTACGTATGACATCGGGCTTCAGTCCCTCTCCGGAGCTTTGGAGCGCGGACACAAGATGCTCTACATCTGCTACGACAATGAAGCCTACATGAACACCGGCATTCAGCGTTCAGGTGCGACTCCATTCGGAGCTGCGACCTCGACCACACCAGCCGGTTCCAAGATTCCTGGCAAGATGCAGCAGCGCAAGAAACTGACGGACATCGTCGCAGCGCATTCGATCCCCTACCTCGCACAGAGTACTCCATACCACTATATGGACTTTATGGGAAAGGTCGAGAAGGCACTTGCTGCTGATGGACCGTCGTTCATCAATGTGCTCGCTCCATGTCACCGTGGCTGGCGTTCTGAGATGCCCGATGCGATGGAAATCGCGCGTATCGCTGTGGACACATGCTTCTGGCCACTGTTTGAAGTTGTCGACGGCGAGTACAAGCTGACATACAAGCCCAAGGAGAAACTGGCGCTCGTCGAGTGGCTGAAACTCCAGGGAAGATTCAAACACTTGTTCAAGCCCGAGAACGCCGAGATGCTGGAGACCTCTCAGAAGATGGTTGACAAAGAATGGAACGATCTTCTGAAGCGCTGTGGCGAAGCGTAATCGCATCGGTTTGACGTTAAGACTGGTTCGGATGATTGGAGGGAAAAGACCGAGTTCTTTTCCCTCTTCCTTTTGGGTTCGTGCGCATCACGCACGCTGCGACACACCTAAGAGGTTGTCGTCAATGGAATGTCAACGGTGAATGTGGTGCCTCGATCCAACTCACTGCAAACGGAAACCTGGCCCTGATAGAGCAGCACCAGTTTCCGAACGATGGAAAGCCCCAGACCGCTTCCAAGTATCTCCCGAGTCTTCTCGTTCTTCACCCGCACAAACTCGTGAAAGAGCCTCTTCTGATCAGATTCACACAGTCCAATCCCACTATCAGAGACGGCAATGCGAGTACATCCATTCTGTCTCGATATCTGGATCAGAACAGTCCCCTCTTTGCGGTTGTACTTGATTGCGTTGGACACAAGGTTGCTCAGAATGATCTCCATCTCCCATGGATCCGCCTGTATCAAGACTGGATCGGAGATCAGCATGTCAAGTTTCACGCCCTTCTGTTGTGCCTCTGAAGCGTGTTGCTCAAGACACCTTTCAGCAAGCAGTCCCAGATCAACTGTTTTGAACTCCCGACTCTTCTGACCCGACTCGATACTTGTCAGATTCAGGAGATCGAGGATCATCTTTCGCATTCCGTCCAGACGAATCAGACTCCGATCAAGCATCTGCCGGTAGATCTGCTCATCGTTCCCTGCCGTTCGATCACGGATGATCTTTAGGAATCCTTCAACCGCCGCAAGTGGCGCTTTCAGTTCATGAGCAAGAACAGAGATGAACTGGAAGCGAACCTGATTCTTCTCTTCCAAAAGCCTTCTCGTCTGCCTTTGCAGGATCAGCTGACGTGCCGCCTTTTGGATCACATTCTTGAGTTCATCGGGTGTAAATGGCTTTGCCAGAAAGTCAAAGGCGCCCTTCTTGGTAGCAGTCACAGCCGCTTCAATCGAGGCATAGGCAGTGATCATCACGGTGATCAAGTCTCTTGGATGCTCGCTCAACTCAGTCAATACATCCAGACCGCTTCTTCCGGGAAGTCGGCAGTCCAGAAGAAGAATGTCAACAGGTGTCTGACGCAACAAATCCAGCGCCTGCTCCCCTGTCTCCGCTTCGGAGACCGCAAACGCAATTTCGGATCCCACCTCAGCAAGGGTGAAGCGATAGTCCCGAAGAACGCGACTGACCGCCAGGCGCATGCCGGGCTCGTCATCGGTGATCAAGACATTCAGTATCTCTTGCATGGCACTCACTCATCCGCCAAGAGACGTTTGATCTCACGAAACATCTGCTCGAAACGCAGAGGCTTGCTCAGAAAGGCATCGGCCTTGATCCACGATCGTTCTTCATCGGTTGAGGCATCAAAACCGATGCCCGTCTCACTCGTCACAGCACTGACCATGATGACAGGAACTGAGGGGAACTTCCTCTTGATGAAATGACAGAGCATGAAACCGTCATCCATGTTTTCCAGCATCAAATCTACGATCGCCAGATCTGGTGTGCGTTCCTGAAAGATCCGACGCGCTTCAGACTCAGTTTCCGCCTCGAGCACAGTAAAACCCACCGCTTCCAACTGGATGCGCTCCTGCAACCTGAAATCAGGATCATCATCCACAATCAGAATTGTGCCACTCATCCGTTCTTGTGATGACATCGTCCTTGTCAAACCTTTCTGAACTCAACGACCATGGGCGTGCAAAAGTCTAAAGGATTCTCTCATGACCATCCCTATCAAAGCGCATCAGAACGCTTGTGATAGTGAGTGTGGAGCAAATGGTGACTCTTCTCGCCCAAAGGCACGCCAAGAAACTCCTTGTATAGTCTCGCTATGTACTCGTTCCCATGGGCTGTTCTGTTGTGCTCGACGGAGTCAATCTTGTGAAGAGCCCTCATTCTGGAACGGATCTGCGTCAAATCGGCCTGATATGGCTGACCACCACCGGCAATACATCCCCCCGGACAGGTCATCACCTCGATGAAGTGCAGTTGCTTTCTTCCCTGTTTGACGGCGTCCAGAACTCGCCTGGCGTTTGATAGACCACTGACAACGGCAACATTGATCTCCACACCGTTTACCGAAACGCTGAATTCCTTGATGCCTTCCAAACCTCGGGCAGCCTGAACCTTGAGTTCTTGAGCCTCTGTGCCGGTCAGCAGATAGTGTGCCGTTCGAATCGCTGCTTCCGCCACTCCACCTGAAGCACCGAATATCTTCCCCGCCGTACTTCTCATACCGAAGGGAGTATCGGGAGGCTCTGGCTCAAGACTCTTCGGATCCAAACCCCGCATTTTGATAATTCGAGCCAATTCTCGCGTCGTCAACACGGCATCAATATCAGGCAGACCCTCGCGAAGCATCTCTGGACGCTCGGCCTCGAATTTCTTGGCAACGCACGGCATGATGGAAACACTGAATATCTTCTCGGGATTCAGCCCCTCACGCTCAGCAAAATAGCTCTTGATGACGGCAGCGAGCATCTGCTGGGGGCTCTTGCAGGTGGAAAGATTCGCCAGAAACTCGGGGTAGAACTGTTCGACAAACTTGACCCATCCAGGAGAGCAGCTGGTCAACATCGGAAGGGTTCCCTGGTTCTTGATTCGGTCAACAAGTTCGGACGCTTCTTCCATCACCGTCAGATCGGCGCCAAAGGCCGTGTCAAAGACACGTTCGAATCCAAGCCTTCTCAATGCTGCGGTCATGATCCCCGCCACGTCTACACCCGGCCTGATTCCGAACTCTTCTCCCAATGTCACCGAAACACTCGGAGCGTGCTGAACCACAACATACTTATCGGGATCCTGAAGCGCGTCAATGACATCCTTCACACTGCTCTGCTCCCGAAGCGCACCAGTTGGACAGACCATGATGCACTGACCACAGTTGACACACGATGAAACATTCAGTCCCTGGTTAAAGGCGGTTCCAATCTGCGTTCTGCAACCTCTGCCGATGAAATCAATGGCAGAAACGCCCTGCACCTCTTCACAAACCCGAACGCACTTCCCACAGAGAATGCATTTCTCCGGATCTCGAACGATCGAAGGACTCGAAACATCGAGATTGAACTGGTTCTTGTTGCCAACATAACGCCGCTGACGGATTCCAAACTCCTCAGCCAGTGACTGTAGTTGGCAGTTGCCGTTGCGTATACAGTACAGACAGTCGTCCGGATGATTTGCCAGCAAAAGTTCCACAACGGTCTTTCGAGCTCTCAATGCCCGTTCGGAGTGCGTCCTAATCTTCATCCCGGCACTGACCGGATATGCACAGCTGGGAATCAGGCTGTTCTGTCCTTCTACCTCAACCACGCAGATGCGACAGGCTCCCGTAGGAGTCATTCCCTCCATGTGACACAAAGTCGGCACACTGATACCGGCTCTCTTGAGGGCACTGAGAATTGTCTCACCCTCTTTGGCATCAATGGTTCTGTTGTTGGCTTCAATCTGAATCATGACAGTATCTATCCTTTGTATCATTCAACGACAACGGCACCAAACCGACACACTTCCTGGCAGTTGCCACAGCCGATACACTTGTCCGCAATGATATAGTGAGGACTCTTGGGCGCTCCCATGATTGCCTGAACTGGGCATTTCTTCAGGCAAAGAGTACACCCTTTGCACTTTTCGGCATCAATCCGGTAGTGAAGGAGATCCCTGCAAACACCCGCGGGACAGCGACGCTCGTAGATGTGCGCCTCGTATTCATCGCGAAACCAGCGCAGTGTGCTCAACACTGGGTTTGGAGCGGTCTGACCCAGTCCACAGAGACTCGTGTCCTGAATCACCCGTGCCAGACGGTCCAGATACATCACTCCCTGGAATCTCAGCAGCGCGTCAGTCTTCTGCTCTCCATGACGACCTTTGGTGATGCGTTCGAGAATCTCAAGGAGGCGTCGAGTTCCCTCACGACACGGAATGCACTTGCCGCAGCTCTCACGCTGGATGAAGTCCATAAAGAACTTGGCTACATCCACCATGCACGCCCCCTCGTCCATTACCACAAGGCCCCCTGATCCCATGATTGCACCAAATCGCTTCAGGGATTCGTAGTCAATCTGCAAGTCCAGATGCTCCTCAGGAATGCAGCCACCTGAAGGCCCGCCAATCTGCGCTGCCTTGTAACGCTTGCCGTTGGGAATGCCACCGCCGATGTCAAAGATAATCTGCCGGATGCTCATACCCATGGCGACTTCCACGAGACCTGTCCGCTCAACCATTCCCGACAAGGCAAAGACTTTCGTCCCCTTACTGGTGGCAGTTCCAACCGCACTGAACCAACCTGATCCGCGTGCGATGACGTCGGGCACATTAGCAAGAGTTTCCACGTTGTTGATAACCGTCGGCTTACCGAAAAGGCCTTTCACGGCTGGAAAAGGTGGTCGTGGCCGAGGCATCCCGCGCTTGCCT
>JAKQFZ010000679.1 GCA_029558215.1 Candidatus Omnitrophota bacterium | reverse complement strand
CAAGCAATTCCGAGATGGCATCGAAGGTAAGTCATACAGTTGCATCATCGCCTCAACTAACGTTTCGAAACTTGAGGGCATCAGGGAAGGCGCCCAGGTCGACTATGACGGAGCAAGGCGCAGAGTCGTCTATGCGACGTTCGACAAAGCTAAGCGCGTCTGGACGATCGCACTGACATGATCTCATATGGAGCTCGTGAGGAGCAAGCTGTCGACTATCTAGTCATGTGGTTGAGGATCCGTGCTCCGAAAGATACCTGGAACTTGACGAACCATGGCATCCGCAAAGTGTGGAATCCGGTCCGCTTTTCTTGGGAAGTAGTCATCGGCGGCGAGCCGGCTCCATACGCCATCTATACCAACGAGCCGTGGATCTCCACCAAATGGCATGGAGCAATCAACCCCAACCAGGGATGGATCCAAATGGCGGTCGAAGAAGCCAAGCCGACATTGATCGGTATTCTTTCAGGCGTGATCACAGAACAGGATTATCAAGATCTCATGAGCAAGGCAACAAATCAACTGAGTGCCATGTCAATACAAGCAGCCGAAAGGGTGGTGTAGCAAATGAAAACGATCGAACAATTACTGAAGCCAATCATCAAAGGCGACATTCAGGCGCTGCTCACCGCGGCCGGAGTACAAGGTGATACTTATACGCTCAAACTCACGAATGACTTCAGACACGAGCAACTGAGCGATGACAGGTTCACAATCCCTGGAGTGATCAAGACTGGAGACGGAACAAGGACAAGCGTGCCAGGCGTCAATGCGCTTCAGTCGACGATCCAGATCATCCTCAGAGTCGATGCGAATTACACGCAGAAGCTGCTGTCTATCCTGAACGAGTTCTGCAGACTGACGAACGCCAACAAGTACACGGTCATAGATGAGCAAGAAGAAGATCCGCTGGCTGAGATCCTGACCTACGAGTACAGCATCGCATGGAACTTGCCTATCCCAAGCGGAACACAGACCGATGTGGTTGTCAAATCAAATGAACCGGGGATCAAGAGTGAAACCATCTCGGTGGAGCACGTTATCGTCACAGGAACGCTGACCTACTCCGATTCGCTCAAGCTTGACGATGAAGAAGTCTATTTCAAAGTA
>JAKQFZ010000675.1 GCA_029558215.1 Candidatus Omnitrophota bacterium | reverse complement strand
GCCGGTGGCGGATCAGGAATATACTCGATCAAGGTTCTCAAAGAGACAACGGATCACTATGTCATTGGCGCGGATGCCTCTCCCTATTCTGCTGGATTATTTCTGGCTGACGAAGGATACGTTTTTCCGGTTGCGCGAGAGCAACAGGCTTTCCTCGATCGCGTTCTCGAGACGGTCATCGCCAAGGATATTGATGTCATCATTCCAAACGTGGATGAGGAACTTCCTCTCTTTGCGCGACCGGATGTGCAGAGCACTCTGGGTGCAAAGGTGATTGTCTCACCGCTGGAGACCATTCTGATTTGTGCCAGCAAACAGGAAACCATTCGCCGGCTCGAGTCCGTGGTGCCCTGCCCAAGGACTCTGAGCGGTGGTGATGATCTCTCCGGAATAGCCTTTCCTGTTCACATCAAACCGGACAACGGCAGAGGTTCACGACACACCTACATCGTTGAGGATGCGATTGCGCTTGAGGAATGCTTTCGGCAGTTGGAAAAACACCTCGGCGACAGGCGAAACATTCTGATTCAGGAGTACCTTCCCGGCACAGAATACACGGTGGATGTGTTGTGTGATTTGAGTGGGACGCCTCTGGTTGTCGTTCCACGTGTGCGCCTCAAAACCAGTGCGGGGCTTTCGATCCAAGGAAGAACAATTCGCCACACGGGCTTGATCGAAAATGTTTATGCCATAGCGAAATCCCTCGCGTTTCATGGGCCTGTGAATATGCAGTTTCGAGAGGACGTTTCGGGTGTACCGCGCCTTTTGGAGATTAATCCGAGGTTCTCCGGTGGACTCCCCATCGTCTGCGCCGCGGGAGCCAACACTCCTGCGCTCCTGCTCGAACTGCTTCAGAACCGTCCGATCGAATGGCCTGTTGTCCAACAGTCCTGGCGCGAAGGAATCGTACTTCGCTACCTGGAGGAGTTCTTCATCCCATGGGATGAATGGCAAGACCAGTTCACCGATTCCTAGGCAATCGGACTGTTCTCTACCAATAGAACGCCAAACACACCAGGAAAGTCCCGGCCAAACAAGAGACTTTTCTTCCATGGTGGACATCATCCTCATCCCCGGATTCTTCGAGTCTCAGCCTGTAATCCCAATAGAGGGCACATTCTCGCTTTGCTACCACACACGGCCATCCCTCTCCTTGCATCTCATCCGGACATGAGGTATCTTGAAGTCATCGAATGGAGAATCAAGGAGGTTCTGGTGATGTTCAAGTCCTGTTTGTTTCTGGTAGTAGTCTTCCTGTGTATGAACGGTTCCTTTGCCCTTGCCGCCGAGAAGGAAATTCGAGGTGTCTGGGTGACTCGGTTTGAATGGACTTCAGAAGATCCCGAAATCTGCAAAGAGAACATCCGGGAGATATTCAGCAGTCTGGGAGAGAGCAATTTCAACACGGCCTTGTTTCAGGTTCGCGGTTCCGCAGAAACGCTCTATCCCAGTACGCTGGAGCCGTGGTCGCGCCTCTTGGGGGAAAAGGATCCAGGCTTTGACCCGATGCAAATGGCGATCGACGAAGCGCGAAAGAATGGCGTTGCGATTCATGCCTACATCAACCCCATGCCGTTGCGCGAAACACGCTGGACGGAGCCTCCCAAAGATCCGAAGCACATTTACCATTCTCACGGGCCGAACTCGCCAGACAGTTGGCTTTGTGTAGATGCCAACGGCACTCCCAACACATCAGAGTACTATTACATGTCTGCGGGCATTCCCGAAGTACAGGCCTATCTGCGCACCGTCATCATGGATCTTGTCCGCCGCTACGATCTGGATGGGATTCATCTGGATCGAATTCGCTATCCGGGTCCCGAGTATAGTCATGATCCGGTCAGCAAGAGTCGGTTTCGCGGCCGAGGCAATCCAAACAAGTTGGAGTGGAGTGACTGGCAGCGGGAACAACTCGACAAGTTCATCAATGATTTGGCAGCTGAGATTCGTGCCGAGAAACCGAATGTTCTTCTGTCCTGCTCTGCCTGGGGTATCTACAACCGCTATCATCTGGACGGCTATTGGAATTTCAGCAGCGGCTACCATGACTATTACCAGGATACCTGGAACTGGTGCCGTCTAGGTGCCATGGATTTTCTGGTTCCAATGATCTACTGGAACATGCCTGAACCAAAACCCAACTACGATGAGCTGGTCAAGGATTTCGTCAAGGGCGTGGGGGGCGACCATCTGGTCGGTGGGCAGAGAATCTTCTCAGCCACGGAGAATGCAAACCAGATTACCTTCACGCGTGAAGCCGGAGCATTGGGAACGGTCATGTTCTCCCACTCATCGGCCAGGCGCCGTGGAATCATGGATGCCTGCAAGGAAACTCTGTATCAGGAGAAGGCCGAAGTTCCAACCTTCAAGCGAGTGACCGAACCAGAATCCGGGACAATCCTTGGAACAGTGACTGCTGAAGATGGCAAGCCTCTTGTTGACGCTTGGGTGACACTCCGTGCATCGGAAGGCTCCAGAGGCAGGAGATTCGGTGGTGGTTCAAGAACATGGACAAGTGGTGCGGATGGAAGATTTGCATTTTTGAACGTCATGCCGGGCAATGCCCAAGTTCGGGTTTCATATCCGGGTGCATCCGAGATTCTCAGTGAGACACTCGAAATCAAGGCGGGGGCAGTGACAAAGATTGACATCACGGTTCCCGACGCGAAGACTGTTCGGGAAGAACCGTTCATTGACATTCTCTCTCCATCGGATGGATTGGAGACGACCGATTCGGTGATCCATCTTCTTGGTCGAACCTCACCCGACTGTCATGTCACTGTTATGGATTCAACAGTTGAAGTGTACTCGACAGGAGCTTTCGCGAGGGATGACATTGCTTTGGAGATGGGAAACAACGAGGTACTGCTGACAGCAACGGATTCGAGTGGAAAGAAATCTACGCGTCGGATCACTGTAGAGAGAACAGAGCCCAAAGCGCCTGCCGAACCTGCCGAAGAGTTTGCCTTTGTTGAACCAGCATCCAACCAGGCATTGCAGCCGGGGGACGTGCTCGCAATCCGGCTCACCGGCCCCAAAGGGCGTGACGGTTTTGTCACGTGCTTTGGAGAACGCACCCGTCATCCTCTTGCTGAGGTTCTGGATTCTTCGGGTCAGCCAACAGGCACATACACCGCGTCTGTCAGGGTGTCGGCAGGCATTTCTGAAAAGCCCGGAACGATTCGTGCCTATCTGAGGAAAGAGGATGAAGAACCTTCACTGCGCGTCGAATCGGAGGCGAAAGTTGAAGTTTGGGATTCCTCACAACCGCGAATTGTCGAAGTCTCTGCCGAGTGGGTCGAGATCGGCTACGGGCTTCATGAGGT
>JAKQFZ010000651.1 GCA_029558215.1 Candidatus Omnitrophota bacterium | reverse complement strand
GTCTTCATCGTTCAAGCGCAATGTTCCCATCATGCCGGATGCCATCAACATCGCGATGTGTCCCTTTTTCAACGGCATGACCGGTTGCTTAAACTCACCCAAGCCGCGCGATGGATTGAGCAGGTCCGGCCAATCCTTTCCTGAATGCAATCCGCGTTTCTGTGTTGCATCCACGATCTCTTCCGGCTGCCAGTCCAGACGGGAGAAACGGATGGGCTGCCCTCCCGATCCTTTGTCGGTTGCAGAAAGCACTTCATACAAAGGTTCATCCACTTCCACCAACATCGGCGGTTCGACATCTGCCCATGCCTGTACCTGGTGAACTTCTTCGTGGGATGGAATCTTGTACTTCACCCGCTTTGTCGCCAACACGATGACCTGGTTGAATCCAGTTTCGGGATAGCGGTAGATGCGGATGTTCTCATAATATCCAGCCAAGTGGGACGCCACATCCAGATCGCGCAATAATGGATGCGGGACGATGTAGATCAAGACCCCACCGCGAATCAGTTTGGGTGTAGTGGATTTCAGGAACTCCAGTTCCAGGCGCTTTTGATCACCAAGACGATCATGACTGTAGGGTGGGTTGAGGAACAACAGCGTGATGGACTCACTCGTCAGGTGACAGGAACCCCAGGGCGTATTGAAGAGGCGATCCATTTTTTCGGCAGCGAGAGTTGCACGCGCTGGGGAAAGTTCCGCACCCCAACTCTGGCAATTCAAAGCTTTTGCCAGGATGGAAGCGGCAGTACCTTCACCAGCACAGGGATCGAGCAACCTGCCAGAGTCGGCAGGCTTGAAATAGGTTTTGAGCAATTGGGCTACGTTAGTTGACGTCTCGTAATACCCCATTTTCTCTATCGCGGGAGGACGCATTTTGAATCTCCTTCTGGAAAATAAAATCCCCCACACCGAGTGGCATGGGGGATCAAGTCGAATTTTGTTTGCTTACTTCACCTTACAGAACAACCGCCCGGCGATGTTCACAAAGCCGAGCGGTTCATTCTTTTCCAGGTCAACGAACTCCGGCAATCCGCGAGACCAGTCCGACTCCGAATGACGGAACTGGATCACCAGCGTGCGATGTTCCTTGCGGAGATCGGTCCACAATTGCCAGACCTCTCCACGTCCATCACAGATGGTGAACTCGAAGCGCTGGAGCGCTGCTTCTGCCATAACTTGTTTCCTTGTCTTCACTGGAATTTTCACATCCACAAACTTCAACAGATGCTGCCAGTCGGCTTTGCGCATTTGCGCCAGCCAGTATGCCAGGGGATCGTTCGAATTCAAGGCTTTGTTCATATCGAAGATCTCCTCTGCGGGAATGGAACGTAACATGGGTTGCCTCCTATATCTTCAA
>JAKQFZ010000652.1 GCA_029558215.1 Candidatus Omnitrophota bacterium | reverse complement strand
GGTCTCGAAGTCCTGATTGCCGATAGCCTGTTCCAACAGTTGCTTTAGCTTCTCGTGTCGATCCGGGAGCAAACAATCCACTGCCGCCTTCAGGCGTTCCTCAGTCACTTCCAACTTCTTGAGGACGGTTCCAGCAACACCTTCATCATCCTTGGCGATAGCCAGAACAAGGTGTTCGGTCCCGACATGATTGTTATTCCGATCTCGACTGATCTCCATTGCACGCTCAATGGCTTTTTTGAGCTGAGGCGTTTGTGGAAGTTTGCCGAGCGTCACCATGTCGGAACCGGACTGAACGAGCTTTTCGAGCTTTTCGACTTCCAACCGCACCTTGCGGAGATCAAGCCCCAATTCCCTCAAAGCGAAGGCAGCAACATTCCCACCGTCCTTGATGATGCCGAGGAGTAAATGCTCGGTTCCCACATATTCGTGGTTGAAACGTTGAGCTTCCTGATTGGCAAGTTGCATGACCTTACGGGCACGGTCGGTGAATCGCTCGTACATATTATCCCTTGATGAGGTTGACTTTGATTGGGTGAGGAAGCTCTTCAGAGAGCTTTTGGAAGTTAAGATAGTGCTCCTCACGATCTTCCCAGATTTCGATTGCGTCGATTTCTGGGTAACATTCCACAAACATCCCAATCATCCATGTCTTCCACGGGAAGGTCTCGTTGGGCTTCCTCGGGGTTTGTTTGTTTTTCCCCGGCCCATCCTCGCCAAGGCAATAAACCCTGACATGGGAATCGAGGTTCTCGTAGTAGACCTCGCACTTGGCCCCGCCCAACTTGCGCACGGGGATGAACCCAAGGTCTCCACAGATGCGGAGAATATGGGATTTCAGCCCGGCATGACGACCAGTCATGATGATGGTCATGGTCTGATCGTCTTTGCGGCTGTTGTGGAACGCTTCCGCCGCCTCGGAGATCGCATATTCGTGCGGGCAAGGATCAGGCAGCAATGGCGGGAGAAGGGTTTCTGCCCGGCCAAACCAACCCTTCCTCATTCCGACGAACTTGCCGGTCTGGAGGGTCAGTTTGCGGGACAGTTCCTTATCGACGAGCCACGGTATCCCCGTGACCTTCTCGAACTTGCGCTTGTTTTCGGGAGTGTCGGTCGGTGTCCGGACCAGAGTCCCATCGAAATCGAAAACGTCTAGTTTCATTATTGGCTCCAAACCGCCATGTTACCTGATATTGTGGGTCTAGGGTAGAGCGGTTTGGAGCCAAAAGGTTCGGTCAATTCGGCTTCATGAACCGCAATTCTTTGATGAACTGGCGGTGTTCAAGGTTCCTCTTGCGGTTTTCCAGAAGTGACCTGTCCGGCACTCCGGTGAACGGGTCGAACACGTCTTGGAACTCTGGCGACACAATCTCACGACCATCCTCAGCCGCCAGATAAACCTTCACTCGTGGGAGGTTGGAGTAGGCGATGAAAGCGTCGGTCAGATTGTGGTTGACCCGGCCAACCTTGCCAAGCCATTCACGCAGTTTGCGTGAAGAAACACCGCTTCTTTGATAGCCGAGCAACAGTTGGTCGAGGTTTTCTGGGTCGATGTCTTCCTTGAGTCCGAGGGACTTGATCAGGAAGCTCACCTTGGAAACTGTCTCGTTATCGAGTCCGGTATCGCCAAGCATATCCGGATCGTTCTGACGCAGCATCCAAGCCAGTGGCATCATCTTGTCGTTAAGTTCATCCAGTTCCTTCGGGAATTCCTTATCTACAACTTTACCGGGGAACAGAGAATCCAACAAGCCGAGATCACGGAAAATACTCAGATACTTTCTGGTGTTACAATCGTCTTTCTTTAGCCCCTTCTTGAACTCATCCATAATGTCTTCTGGCTTCAACTTGTTGAGATTGCCGAGTGATTTCTTGATCTTCTCTTTTTCCTCAACGCTGATCTTCTTGGGATCACCATAGCTGTTAACCATCCGGACATAACGCATCAAGCGACTTGGGTCTTCCTTGAACTTAGACTCCATGTCTCCTACAGAAGCAACACGGCCTGCCTTGAGGTCGTGGATTCCGCCGAAGAAATCATAAAGTTCCTTGTTGGGACCATTGTCATTAGACAGCAGAATTGCCATTGCATTCATGGTGAAGTCACGACCGGCAGCATCTTCTGCTTGCGTGCCGGATTCTGGGTTGATATCGACTTTGCCTTTCGGCGTTTTGGTGAAGATTTCCAACTCGAATTCTTCGCCGCCGACACGAATGCCGAAAGTGAATGGGCGACGGTTTTTGTCAGTCTTGTTTACCCAGAATGAATTGTTCTTCGACTTCTGGTTCGGCGTCTGTACAAACTCAAACTCATTCTGTTTCAGAATGTGATAGACCTCATCAGGGCTGGAGTTTGTTGCAAGCTCGATGTTGCGTGGCTTGCGTCCCACAAGGTGGTCACGCACAGCGCCGCCGACGAGATAGAGTTTCTTGCCGCCGATCTTGACTGGCTTGTCCTGACCGCTGCC
>JAKQFZ010000634.1 GCA_029558215.1 Candidatus Omnitrophota bacterium | reverse complement strand
GGGCAATAGCCGTTCTCAAAGACGCATGGGGTGTCTTCACGAAAGACGGAAAGGTTAGAATGCGACCAGAGCATCCGACTCTTCGGACTCTCACGGAGAAATTCGACGGAATGTTGTCTTTAGAGAAAAAGAGGCTGAATGTTGGACAGGTACTAAGACTCCTCTGCCGGCCTCCCTACGGCGCGAATATCGCTTCTTCGGGCTTGTTCTTGGGAGTGTTTATTGCGCCACGAGTCGAGCAGCTTTCTGCTGTTTCTGAAGGCAGGCAAGTGGCCATTACTCAATGGGTGCAAGATGGGCTGTTCAAAGGCAAGTTTCTTGACACAACTAAATTGGATAGAGTCTACCTGTCTTTGCTGGGAGAAGAACTATCTATGTGGGAGGTGCTTTTGGATGAGTGGGATCAAGCCACAAGCCACTTAGCAAATGCGGAATGTTTCAAGAGGGCAGGAGAGTTGAAGTTGTCTGTGCCTGTGCCTTCCCACCTTGTCTATAGAGAGCAGATCCTTTCACAGAAAGGGGAGGCAGCCGTACGTGCGCTAGCCGACATGGATGCAAAGATTGGGAGCGCCACAGGGAAAGTTAAAGCAGGTTCAGACAATGGTTCAGTCGGATTATTGTCAGAAGGTGCAGCAATCCTGTGGGATCTACTTGAGAAGATTAGGAAAGAAGAGGCATTGTGGCCCAAGCCCATGTTTGCCAGAGCCGAGTCGCAATTCGCACGCTCAGTTACTGCCATCAGGCAGTGTTTTGGCACGTGGCTCAAGAGGCAAACTCCAAGAGACGAATCCCCAAGCGCGGTTGGAGAGTTCAAAATGTCCATGTGTCAGATTGCAGGGCGTCTGACGAAAATCGGGCTAACAGATCTTTCCAGCAGGCTTCAAGAGCATACGGAAAGTCTTGTTCGCAACGTCGAAATCGCCGCTAAGGCTACACAGCTCATACGTGATGTGCGAAACTGGATTACTCAGTCTGTGTCCATACTTAGATTCGTGCGAATCGCTGAAATCCGATCAAAGGTTGCGGCAGGACATGAATACGAGTCAAAGTTAGAAGAGATGTCTAGACGTGTTGAGAATCCTGACATTGTCTCAGTTCAACTGGAACTCTCCAAGGCACTTACAGACATGAGATCTGCTGAAAGCGAGGTTCTTAAGCGTGCGGGGAAGGTATGGGAATCTAGGGTTCAAAGTGAGGATGACATAGTCTCTCTTCTTGATGAGATTGTGGGTCTTATTTCAGCGTTTGAAGGGTGTTCCAATGATTTGGAGGACTTTCGGCTCCTGCAGAGAACTCTTCGCATGTATCAGGATATGTATAGGCAGTTGGCGGATGATAGCCTGACTTGGAAAGAGCTTAAGGACCGGAGTCAGTTGTTGATGCAGAGAGCTGAGGAGGAGGTCGGAGAATCAGAAGTTCCTTGGCTTCCCAAGGAAACGCTTGGAAGCCTCTTGGATTCAATTTCGAAGCGGCGAAAGCAGGCCAGTCAGGAATGGATCGGTGAGATCGAAGCTGAGACAACAAGAGTTTCAAAGATGTCTGCGTCTGAAGCTGGAAGGCTCCATGAGCGTGCCAGCAATTCCCCCGCATTTCTAAACGATCAAGACAGTAAGCGCCTCAAGAAGGCTGTGAGCACGATTGAGCGAAGACTTAGTACTTTGAAGATTGAGTGGATGGTGGAGAAGTTCAGGGAATTGTCGGCGGCTGAGCGAGGCGAGTTTCTGTCACGTATCAAGAAAAGTCCTGACAAATAGAGAGTCTTTACATCGGGGCATCGGAAGGGACTCCAAGACGTTCACCTTTCCAATGTTCCTCTTACGCCTGCCATGGATATCAGTATCTCCTCTGCGTTTCTGACGAGCATCGCCGGTTTGGTTTGTCGCATGCGGGGGTGCAGGAACCGTTCATATCTATCCAATAGGGTTTTGATGAGGTGTTCTTTCTCGCAGTTTTCGAGTCCGTCGAGGTGTTCGCTGATTGTTCTTTGGATGTTGTCCCTCCCGAAAATTCGAATGTCTTGGTATTGTTGGACTTCTAAAAGTCTCTTGGCCTCCATCTTTTATTCTCCCTCTGGGGCAGCTATTTGCGAACAAGGTTTTCTTCGTATAGGTTCTGAGGCATGAGGAATGTAACGTCTGTCGTGTTTTGGTGTGTTGTTTCCGTTTTTCGTTCTCGTCTCTCGCTGCAAACAGAAATTCTGGCCTTGCGCCACCAGCTGGCCATATATCGAGGCCAAGTGAAGCGTGCCCGAATTGGACCTACTGATCGGCTGTTCTGGGTATGGTTGTCCAAAGTCTGGTTGGGGTGGCGAGATGCGTTGGTCTTCGTCAAGCCAAGCACCGTCATCGCTTGGCAACGAAGAAGGTTTCAGGATCACTGGACAAGTTTGAGCAGGAATGGCATGCCCGGGCGCCCAGGTCTGGTAAAAGAGATCAAAGACCTGATCCGTAAGATTTCCACGGCGAATCCGACCTGGGGTTCTCCCCGAATTGTAGGCGAACTTGGGAAACTGGGGATCGAACTGTCCAAGTCAACTGTCGAGAAGTACATGGTGCGCGTGCGTAAGCCGCCATCCCCGACCTGGAAATCCTTTCTAAAGAACCACGTGAAAGACTTGGTATCGATCGACTTCTTTGTGGTTCCGACACTGAGATTCAAGATTCTTTTCGTACTTGTTGTGCTGGCACATGATCGGCGCCGTGTGGTACATTTCAATGTGACTGAACACCCAATTGCCCAATGGACAGCACAGCAGATGGTGGAAGCCTTTCCGTGGAATGCAAGACCTCGGTATCTACTTCGAGACAGAGATGCTGTATATGGTCAAGAATTCCGAGATCGGGTGAAGCATTTCGGGATCGATGAGGTCATCACCGCCCCCAGGAGCCCTTGGCAGAATCCCTACGCGGAAAGGCTGATCGGTAGCATTCGGCGAGAATGCCTGGACCACGTCATCGTTCTTAATGAAAGGCATCTCAAACGGATTCTATCCGATTACTTTGGCTACTATCATCGTTGGCGAACACATCTCTCTCTGACCATGGATTGCCCGGAGCCACGCTTCATTCAGTTTCCCGAGTCTGGAAAGGTTGTGGAAGTTCGGGAAGTGAACGGTCTCCATCATCATTACGAGCGTCGCGCTGCATAAGTTCGACTTCGCCACATACCTCATGAATACGGCAGATTTTACCGCAAAGTGAGGGAGAACTCTATCCGCCGTTGGGAGATATCTCACCAGGATCGCAGGAACATCCCAACCGCTTGCGAACGACCTCGTGAATCTCCCAATCTTGTGTACGACTGAGGGCCAGTTCCTCTGTTTTAGACGTCATATGAGTTTTCGGGAACCACAAGTGCAGGAGTACCAGCGGATCGCCTGCTTCAGGTTGGCAGTTCACCTAAAGAAACTGGGTATGCCTCCCGACATCGCCATTGTCTGTCTTCAGGCCTGGGCGGCTAAGAACAAACCGCACGAGCCAAAGGGAATCATCACGCATGAGGAGATCCTCTCGCAGGTGCAGGCCGCATTCGAAAAACCCTATCTGGGCTGCGGGTGCAATGAACCAACAGTTCGGCAATTCTGCGACCCAAACTGCCCTCTGCAGATGAGAAGAACCATCGAGTCCACGGACTCGTCATGTCAGCGAAAGGAGCAATAGGTATCATGGAACCAATCGTCAACGTCATCACGACCCTCACGAGAATCCAGGGAGAAGGAGGAGCGGAGCAATACGTCGGGACTATCGACATGTCCGCCTTGAGGAAGGCGAAGATCGGGAGGTTGGAGATCGTCGTAGTCCCATTGTGCACCGTTCCAAAAACTC
>JAKQFZ010000620.1 GCA_029558215.1 Candidatus Omnitrophota bacterium | reverse complement strand
GGTCTCGCAATCTTGTGGCAGAGTTTCGACAACTGGCAAGTCATTGGGGTCGAAAGCGTTGCGTCTGGTTCTTTGACCTTGAACACGCTGACCAAGGCTTTCTCGAAAGCGTGGATCATGCCGCTTCGTTACGGGTTTATCCAAAACGGAGTGAGCAAGAACTTGGACGGTTACAAGGCAGAATTCGAGTTTGAGATCAGGATCCTTGACAACAAAGAGCTGACCGTCTCTGCTCCAACCCAATACAACTCCGATGATCTCTACACTGAGGCTGGCCTCATTGAAGGTGATGGTACGAGCGACGATATGGTCTCGAACCCTGATGTCTTCGATCCCGGTATTGGCTTGGTCGAGTTCTACGGAACTTGGCTGAACACACGCATCGGCAGAACTCATCGTGTTCTGAACGAGGATCTGTCATCCGCTTGGGCTCTTCGTCAATTCCTTCATCGTCGTGCTGGTCGTTATCGTCAGTTCTGGCAACCCTCGTTTGAGCAAGATCTGAAAGTCAAGAACTCTGGAACTATCACGACTACCATGTCAGTTGATCGTGATGGCTACCTTCGTTCTTGTCAGAACAGAACCCACATAGCAGTCCAGGCGGCTGGCGTCTGGTACATGAGGGAAATCCTTTCTGTGGCAATTGTTGACGCCGACACGATGTTGTTGACACTTGACACTGCTTTGGGTATTGTCGCGAGCACCATTGACCGTGTATCTTGGCTTGGCAAGATGCGTCTTGACACTGACTCTGTTGAGATCCGTCACTCCACTGGCGGTGTCAGCACAAGCAGCTTTAGGATTGTTGAGATCGAGCCATGATCACGATAGACCTCTTTCGCATAGTCTCTGGTTCTGATATCTGGACTCTTACGAGTGCAGATCAGGAACAGTCGTACAATGCGGGAAGTGGCACTGAGATCTATGATCCTGTCGCTATCGAAAGAAGCGAAGTCGTTCAGAAGAATGAAATCTCAAAAGCCTCGCTGACTCTTGATATTCCGATTGATCATGAGCTTGCTGTGATCATTCTGACCTCGTACACCGAACAGATTATCACGATGTC
>JAKQFZ010000596.1 GCA_029558215.1 Candidatus Omnitrophota bacterium | reverse complement strand
AACCCGGTCTACTACCTGCATCTGTTGTGGCGAACTCAGGGTTTCTCGACTCTTTTGATCTCTGGATCCGTGAAGATATCGCTTTCATCGTCGCTTGGAGAGGAGAACTCCGAAACGATCGCTCCTTCGGGGCCTGCTTGGAACCAATGGAGCGTGTTTGAAGGAAGCGTAAACTGTTCGCCCGGCTTCAAAACGATTTCATGCCAAACGGTGAAATGCTCTTCTCGGGCTGGCGGTCTCCCTTTTGGATTCGCGGTCTTTTCGCCTTCGGCGTAGAGATAGACTTCGCCCCACCGGCAGCGGAATGTCTCCTGCTTTCCGGGCACACCCTGTCGCATCGGATGGCGATGTTCCGGACATACCTGCCATGGGAACAGGATCAGTTCCTTGGCGCAGTATCGGTCGCAGTTGATGTAGACGACAATCTCCAAACCGATCTTGTCCAGGATTCCCAAGCCGAAATCCGCCACTTCCATCTCACGGCGTTCCTGTTCCGTGATGGAGATATTCGCTTTCTCAAGCATGGCGCAGGCTCTTTGTCGTGCTTCAATCTTCTGCTGGTCTCTCATTTGTGTGCTTTCTCCTGGTATCGGTTAAACGTTCTATCTCAAGAGCCCTCAAAACCATGCTCTTGAGAGTGTGGAGTCGAAATCCGATACAGACAGTCCTTACTCTGTGTCCTTACAACGGATCACTTTGAGGCACAATAACAGCAAAAAACAAAGCGTTTTTCAAGCTGAACTCGCGTTCAGGAGGAAAAGTGAAAATGCTGTTGACAGCATGAAGAAGGCTTTCTATTCTCATCATGACATTTGAGCAGATTCTGGAGAGGTGGCCGAGTGGTCGAAGGCGGCACCCTGCTAAGGTGTTGAGGGGGTAACTCCTCCCTGGGTTCAAATCCCAGCCTCTCCGCCAGTCTTCTTTTTCTTCCATGCATAGTCCGAATACTTGATAAAGTGAAAGCGTTCTGCTGGACAACAAGGACAGGCCTGTCTTGTCCGGAAAATGTACTCTGCGGACAGTGTGTACCAAGCCTGACGTTTTCTCATCCGGCAATCTAGACTGACATCTTATTGAGAAGGTTTTTCGACAAAGGGTGGATGTATTCCGGCAGCAATTCCTGCAAGACGTTGCTCCTCGGATGGCCACTTGCCTTGTGCAGACGAAATCCCTCGGCGTAGGGGACTCCAATCAGTTTCCCTATTGCCTCGGATTCCTGCTGCATGTTGATGATGTATTGATCCATCTTGTGCTGCACTCGAAGCCATTCACGCTGGCTGGCATGTTGGGCAAGCATCTCCTTCTTAGTTTCCATCACCGTTGTGATGTCAATGCAGAACTCGGGGAGCACAGGCTCTCCAAGAACATTGCTGTTGCCCAGTGGTTGCATATAGTAAAGATGCGGAACCTTCGGAAGATGAGGAGCAGGATTCTCCTGGCCAGTGCTGTAGTTGGGAAGCGATGCGGTGAAGGCGGCATCTCGGATGAGTTGTCCCGCCATCTCATGGTCAAGCATGTAGTCCGAGAGAGGAGCGCCGAAAACTAGTTCTGGTACGAACTGTCTGAAAACCTCAACGACCTTGCGTCGGGTGGGATTGTCAAAAACCACCTGCAGATCGCCGATACCGCAGCAGTAATACTTTCCCCCGAGGATGAAGGCAGATCTCTTTGCCTCTTCATATCGTACTCGGGCGATTTCCTCCGCGGGCAAGTCTTTGGAGCCACAGTCGCCATTGGCCACAGTCATGATGCCGATCTCGTGTCCCTTCTGTCTCAACAAGGCCAGTGTGCCGGCACATTGAAACTCAACGTCATCGGGATGGGCATGAGCTGCAAGGATTCTCATTCTCTCGTTCCTTTCTTCTGGGAAACCAGACCTCGGCAGAGGCGGTTTCCTTCGCGAGCAAACGTTGCAGAGGAGTGGGCACAGCCCACGCGCCCTGAAGGTGCCGAACTGCTCAGAAGCGATTTTGCCGCGGTTCAACCCTGGCGGAGCCAGGTTCCAAGATGTTCCTTCGTTCGGTTCTCTGGACACCGCATCAACTATGGCGGGATTCTGGTATATCGCGAAACGCAGGTCAATAGGGAAGTTTTCGATCGGTGTCTGTGAGACTCGCTTGACAAGACTTGGAACAATGGGTGAACATCTCCATATCCTTCCTGAGGCAGGGTCTTTTTCAAACGGTGCCCAGGAGGTTCTTGG
>JAKQFZ010000590.1 GCA_029558215.1 Candidatus Omnitrophota bacterium | reverse complement strand
AGAGCGTTTGCTCCGAGTACCCCTCCGCCCACCAAGTGTGCTCAGAAGATCAACATCAATACGGCCGATGCCAAGACCCTCGACGAGGCGCTGCCTGGAATTGGCCCTGCGATCGCTGACCGAATCATCCAGGAGAGAAACCGGCGAGGTGGATTTCGCAAGGTGGATGATCTGATACAAGTGAATGGAATCGGACCCAAACGTCTTCAGCAGATTCGTGATATGGTCACCGTGGACTGATGCTCATAATTCATGTTCCGGAAGAAAGGGGAATGACCCGTGCCTGAATGCAAGAATCATCCCAAACGCAAAGACGCAAAACTCTGTATGGGCTGTGGGCAATACTTCTGCCCCGACTGTGGGGAACAGGTTCATGGAGTCTTCTACTGTCGTGGATGTGAAGACACCGCGATGGAATTCGCCGTGACTCGAGATGCAGCCCCAGAGGAAAGCGATGAGATGTCCGAAGAGCAAGCGAAATGGGAAGCAGGTTTCAGCAGCGCTCTGATGGTGATTCTGAACCGGAAGAGTCTCAACAAACTCATCGAACCCCTGCCTCTTGAAAGCATTCGGGGGGGATTCATCGCGCGTTGCATTGCTTTCATCATTGACTGGGTTGTTGCCATTCCAAAGTTCGCCTTTGTTCTGAAGCACTATAAACTTGGAACCGAGACGGACTTTCAGTATCTGCTGATGATTGAAACGGTGCTCGCCTTCTTCTATTTCCTGTTGTTTAACTATGGTGTTGGGATGACGCTCGGGAAACTTTTTGCCGGTTTGCGTGTTGTGGACTCCATGGGAAGGATGATCTCTGCGGGACAGGCTTTTGGCCGAGCCATCATCTCGTTCCTCTCGCTGTCACTTGTTCCTGCAGTAGTTCACGCGATATGCTTCTTCGTTTCCCCCGAGCGCAAGGGACTGCACGACTGGCTTCTTTTCACCTTGGTGGTGAAAGATGAACCCTGGAAGAAAATGGCGAAAGAAGCAGTCGCATTTGGTGGGCGCTTGCCAAAGAAACCATCCCCGAAGACAGCGCCAAAAGAGCCGAGCGAATCCCAGAGTTGGGAGACACAATCGGAGTCACAGGAAGACAAGATAGATGACACAACAGCGTCGTACTACTGATCGATCGGCCTTCATCATCTGCCGTGCATCAGGGAGCATTCTGATAACTTGACAGAAATCTCTGGAATCTTACCGTGGAAGCGTTTCTTCAAATGGGGCGCTGGCATTGCTGGCCTTGCCGTGTTGAGCCGATGCTCCGGACTTATTCGCGAAATGGTGGTCGCCCACTGCGTTGGAATCGGCGAATCGGTGGATGTGTATTATCTTGCAAGTGCAGTTCCCTTGTTTGTTGCCTGGATGGGCGATGCCGCTACCACTCAGACCGTGCTTCCACTCTTCACTCGTCGCATCGAAGCAGACTCCTTGGAAAGCGCCTGGCGTCTTGCCTGCGGAGTTCTTTGGATCGCCCTGTTGATCGTGGCCGTGCCTGTTGTTGCAGCAACCGTTGCACCGTTGGCTCTCTGGAGAGCGATCTCCGCTTCGGATGGGGCATCCAACGCTGCCCTGGCGCGAATGATCATCCTGCTCTCTCTGCCGGTCATGCTGGTTCAGACCGTTGGAGGCTGGCAGACCGGAATTCTTCAGTCCCGAAAACGTTTCTTTCTTCCCGCGGCCATTCCCATGGCTTACAACCTGGCTCTGGTGTTTGTTCTGCTGGTGGGTGCTCGACATTGGGGTGTGCTTGCTCTCGCCGTCGGTCTTCTGGCAGCGGAGGCAATGCGGACACTCTTGCAGTGGCCTACGCTCGTTCGAATGGGCATCAGAATGCATCACGTCTTCAGACCCGATTGGACTTCCGCGAGAAGATCTCTGACGCATTTGATTCCAATAGCTTCGGTGGTTGGGCTCCAACAGATTGTTTTCATCACAGACCGACTGATGGCAAAGGGACTTCCCGAAGGCTCTGTGTCGGCATTGGCCTACGGACATCGGTTGCTGATTCTTCCTTACTCCATGCTGGTTGCAGCCGTTGCCACTCCCCTGTTTTCCATGTTCTCGGAGTGCGCCGCGCAGGATGACATCCCGAGGCTCAAAGAATGGGTCGTCGGTGGACTGAGGCTTATGATCCGTTTGGGACTCCCCATCACCTTGATGTTGGTGGTGCTTCGGGTGCCGTTGGTTCGAATGCTTTTCCAACACGGGGCGTTTGACGAACACGCCACACAACTTGCCAGTTCCGCCGTACTTGGATACGGCATGAGTCTGGTCTTCTTTGCTGTCTTGCCTGTGCTTTCACAGTATTTCTATGCCGTCGGAGAGGTCAGAACACCTCTTCTCGCCAGCGGCGTGTGTGCTGTGCTGAACATCGGCCTCAACACTCTGTTTCGAGACTTGTGGAGTCACGCTGGAATCGCTGTCGCGAGTGCCATCTCTTTCGCGGTGTGTGCGGGCTTGCATCTTCCCGCGCTTCAGAAGAGACTGGGCTCTTTGGCAAAGGAAGGACATCTCATGCTGCGGGAGTTCCTTCTCTCAGGGCTGGCGATGGGCTTTTGCATGGCTGTATGCCTTGTGCTCGCTCAGAGAATGGCCTTCTCACGACCGATCGTGGCTGATCTCGTCACGACGACAATTGTGGGTGGGGTGGGTGTTCTGGCTGGTCTTGTCGTCTGGAGGCTTTCAAAGCGATGAATCTCGTTGTGGTTTGGCACGCAGGAGCAGCATTTCCCGAGCGACTCGAAGCCTTGGCGAATCAGCCGGACGTTGACCTCACTCTGATCGTTCCTCAGGTGTGGACAAAGGGCTTGGTTCAACCTGCGATTGCTTCCAAGATGCAGCAGACTTCCTTTCCTGTCATCGCGCTTCATGCGGCCTGCCAGATCAAGGAGGTCTTTCATTACTACCCTGCATTGAGCGAGACCCTGCACAAACTGAAGCCCGCTTTGCTCTATCTGATCGAAGAGCATTACTCATTTGTCACTTTCCAGGCGCTCAGATGGCGCGAGAGACATTCACCCAAAACGGCATTTGCCTTCCGCACCTGGCAGAATATCGCGAAGAACTATCCCGTGCCGTTCCGATGGATGGAGCGCCATGTCTTAAAGCGTGCCGACGGAGCCATTTCGGCAAATCAGGAAGGCGCAGCAATCCTCCAGCGCAAAGGGTTGGCTGGAAAACTGGCAATCATCCCAGATGGGGTGGATACAAGACGATTCAACATCGAAGTGGGTCTGGAGAAACGGGTTGAGATTCTCAAACGTTTCCAGGTGCAGAGGGAGTCTGTTCCCTTGATTGGCTTCATCGGAAGGCTTGTGCCGGAGAAGGGGCTTGAGACGTTGTTTCGCGCGTTCTCAGAAGTTTCTTCCGAAGCCCGACTTGTGATGATCGGTGCTGGTCGCATGCAGAAGGAACTCGAAGGTCTCTCAAGAGTTTTAGGAATCCAGGATTCCGTTCTCTTTGCGGACGCAGTCAGCCGCAACGATATGCCTCATTGGCTGGCAGCCCTCGATGTGCTGGTGCTGCCATCGGAGACACGCCCAAACTGGAAAGAGCAGTTCGGCATGGTACTCATCGAAGCGATGGCGTGTGGTGTTCCGGTTATTGGATCTGATTCTGGTCAAATACCTCATGTCATCGGAGATGCGGGTCTGGTCTTTCCCGAAGGCAATGCCGAAGCCTTGGCGCAGTGTCTCAGGCAGATACTCTTCGATCCGAATCGTAAGGAAGAACTCATCCAGCGGGGCATCGAACGAGTCAGGAACCACTACACGCTCGAAAGATGCTCCGAACAAACGACACGCTTTCTGCAAGACCTTGCCGAAAGGAAAAGCCCCAAAGGCTCAAGCAAACCTTCGGGGCTGATACATTGATTTAGGCGAGGACATTTCGCCCCGACAAAATGAGAAGGCAGGGCGAAACACCGCGCTTCCTACACAGAATGCCGACTCAGCTGCTCTTACCAGCCTACACTGCTACGCTTCTCGCGAAGGCGAATTTCCTTTTCATCCAGCCACTCAATCACACCAGTCTCAATATCCGCCAGTTTCAGCGTCATCCGATAGCGCTTCTCGCGAATTTTTGGATCACGTTTGACGATTGACGTAACCTGTCCGTAGAGCGTGTACTGCCAGCCCTTCATCTTGCCATACTGGCGGGCTGTTTCGGGATCAGTGAGCGCGGACTTCTGAAATCCAAGCTGATCCACCATCTCGTCGGAGATGTCTTTGACGGCACTGAATTTCACTTTTCGTGACTTATGAGCTGCCACCGAAATGGCATCTTCAATTTCTACGGGCTGAATCTCGTGATCGCTGGTCATATTCTTGACACCGAGAAAGAATACCAGTGGAACGTCCGTTCGACTGGCAATAGGCTCATCCGAAATCATGGATGAAACCATCTTCTCCACGACCAGATGCACGTCTTCTGAGCCCCAGGTGCCGTCCAGACGGTTGACTTCAGGATCCGGCATTGAAGACACTTCGGTAACACGTGGAGCACTGGCGCAACCTGCCAACCCCACAACAAGACCTAACAATACGATTCGATACGCGATTCTCATTTGCAGTGAACTCCTTTCACAACAATACTTCATCTGACTACTTCTTCACCTGTTGGATCAGCAACCGAACATCCGTCGCTTTGGCACTGGGCGCTGTGCCAAGCAGGTTCTTCAGGTCTTTGCCCTTCACCCATTCGTTTTTCCAGACACTGGTTCCCGTGTCAATAGGAAAGCCATCCTGACCATACCATTCAAACTTGTAGGCGAAGGCAATGGTCTTCTTCTTGTTGTTCTGAAGAACCACGCGCGCCTGAAGAATGTCTCCGGCCTTTCGGACATCCAGACCCTGAATGGCAACCCGTTTGTCAAAGCCACGATGGTTGATGATGATCCGCTTGTCAAGTATGGTACCGTCGCCGCTCGTCCGCAACTCAGCAACATTGCTGGTAGTATTGCGAGCGCAGCCCGAGATCATCGAAACCAACCCCAAGAGCAAGACACCTGTCAGCAAAACAACTCTCGTCTTCATCCTTCGACTCCTTTCACTCTCTATAGAGACGATGAAATCTGAACATCGTTCACTATTTTTTGAATTCCTCGAAGATTCACAAGCGTCATCTTTCCCTTTTCAATAGTCACGGTGATGTCCCGTCTGTCCAATGTCTGTCTGCGGGAGTCCTCAAGCACAATGCCCAGACGATGTTCCCCGGGTGGCAACGGGATGCGGGCAATCTGAAGGTTCGATGGCATCAGAAGCCAACTGCGCAGGTCGGCTTGTTCGGTCAGCGCTGTCAGTGCCATTCCAATGAGCGCTCCACCGGCTCCCATTTCTTTCTTCATCTGGTATGTTGCCAAGGCTTTGATGGCAAATCGAACCGCAGTTCGAATCACAATCTCAGGAATTCGATCATTGAGATTCCTCACTGCCAAGGCATCCATATCCGCCAGGAAATCAGTTGCTCCGAGCGTTGTGGAGCCATCCACGACCGACACAGCCCACGCGGGAAAAGGCACGGGTCGGTACACCGCAAACGCGAATGACTGTATTCCCACTTCCGGGATGGGAATCGGAACCCAAATCTGTTTCTTCTCAACAGCAGTTCCACACTGATGCACAACAATGAGATCACCCACATCCATTGGCATCTCGGCATAGTTGAGGCCAAACTCTTTCTCCCATTGCTCCAGGTCATCTTTGAAGCCATTCAGTGCCGCCAAGCGAACGAGATCCCTCTGCACTGCAGGCACTCCGGGTCTCAACTGATGCGCCGTCTTGCAGTCAATGTAGGCATCGTTGTAGTCACCATTCATCTCGTACACGAGTGAAGAGAGGTAGTAAGTAAACGCATTCTGGTAAGCGTTCAAGACCGACAGAGCCTTGCTCTGAAGCATTGCATAGTCGGGATCCTGGGAGAAGGTGCTGTTGGCATTGTCGAGGATCGCCGTTTGGCTAAGCTGCTGGTTCTGTTGCTGACGTTTGGCGTTTTCCTCCTGCAGTTTGTCCTGAGCTGCTTCGAGTTTCTTGTAGTTTCGCTGTTCCAGCCAGTCGGCTTCTTCATAGGCCTTCTTGATTTCGACACGGGCGCTTCCCTTGTCGTTGGAAAGCAGAAAGTTCAGTGCCTGAAGCGTGTGCACAAAGACACGCTCAAAGCCTTCCCCCTCATAGGCTATTGTCTTTTCATTGATCAGGACAGAACCGGCCTGCTCCAGCGTCTTACCGCCGGAGACCACTGCCCGCATGTCTCTATCTTGCATGATCGACACTGCATCGAAGAAAATCTGGTTGCTGCCCGCGAAGTCTCCAGCCGTGTGCTTTAGTGTTCCTTCCTCGAGAAGGTAGCAGACTCTGTCGGTCGCACTGTTCACTTTCCGAGTCTGAAGCAGCGAAAGCGCCCCCTGAGGATTGCCCTGAACGAACACGTCACGAACTGGAGACACCCGGTCGGTATAATGCGTCAGGACGCTGCATCCGCACAGCGGAAGCAGCAGCACACAAAGCAAGAAACGACAGGCCAAGCGATTCGTCCGCATCATTCTCCTGACAAACACACTGCAGCGATTCAACTCAGTCTGCAGCATTCAGATCGTGTCACCTCACTCCTGACTCGGCTCTTGCGGTTCCCACTGGAGAACACCGTCTGCAGAGAGCAGTCCCAGGAACTTATCCGCTGCTTCTTCGGAGACCTTGATCTGCATGTTCAGATCACCATGGCCATCCACGACAATCTCACTTCTTGGCGATGATGCGGTGACCGAACCCGCCGAGAGTACCTGGCCGGACTGCAAGTCCACAACGCTGCCATGGAGCGCAATGTTGACCACCAAGACCTGGACTGGTTTCTTCATGAGAGGCAGCTGCTGTTCCTCAACGGCGTCCACCCAGTCGGTGATCTCCAGAAAGAGAACATATCGGGCTCCTGTCAGTTTGACCGTCTTCAGAGCCGTCTCTTTGTCCATAAGACGGCTCTTGCTGCGCAGAAATTCCTGGCCAATTTCCATCAGTTCACGCTCGGAACGAGTGACCAGTGTGACGTCTTTCGCCTGTCGAATCATGCCAGAAAGGTAACCATGGATGGCCTGTTCAACTCGCCTTGGCGCTGAGGTTGAGTTCAGCATTTCCGCCAAACAGAACACTCTTCCTTTGGGTTCCTTTGGAGCAGTTTCCTCTTTGGGCTTCGATGTCTTTGGCGTATCACCAAGTGATGTCGCACCTGACGATGAGACGCTTGGCTGGGAATCCTTCACCACAGGTTCGGACTTCTTTGCTCCGGTGACCGGTCGGCAGACCATGCCTGGGGCAAACTCACTCAGTGCCACGTCGGCCGACTTTGCCGTGGAATACTCCCTGCGAACTTCGACGATCTCAATGTCACCGATTTTCTGCTCTCGGTTTCCAAGAGTTCTTCCGGTCTGTGGATCGACGATGGCTTTGCCCTGAGAGAAGACCGTGTAACGATCTCCCACTTTGACACCGGTGGCTTCGCCCTGATTGAGGAAGATTTCCGTTTCAGAGACGTCGGCAATCAACGCCGGAAAGAGAATGACCAGCAGCTGGTCTACAATTTCGCCTGTCGCTTTCTGAGCGAGTGAACCCAGAATGCCATTGAGATTGGGCACGGAAGTCATCTTTTCCTTGTCTTCAGACTTGCCTGATGAAGACTTGGTGACGAGTATGGTTTCGAGAAGTTGTCCCGTCTCAACATTGATTACCTTGCCCGTCACCTCAACAGAAACACTCCAGCTGTTCTCATAGACATTGGGCAGCGCAGCATTGTCACCCCAAGCCGAGGCGGAGTACTTCGTTACCAGTGTGGAGAGGTAGTACTTCGCACCGACAAGTTTCCCTGTTTTGGGAATACGTTCGGGGTCAACCCAGCCGTCTTTGGTTCCAAAGAACAGCTCGTCCAGGTATCGGTCATCCGCTCTTTCGACAAGCGGAATCTTCTTGGTTTGTGACAACTGAGCT
>JAKQFZ010000587.1 GCA_029558215.1 Candidatus Omnitrophota bacterium | reverse complement strand
TCAAATTCCCGTTGGCGTCGTAGGCGTAGGTAATCTCAAGAGGACTCCTCACCGCGCCATACTGAATCGCCTCCAACTGCCCCAAGTTATTGTAGAAATAACTGTACTCCGCGCTTGCGTTTCCGTCAACCTGGGTCAACGGTTGAAACCGTCCAACCGTTGAAACCATCAGGAATGGTGGAACTCGAAGACTCGTTCCACCCTACTCGACTAGAAGCAGCCTCAACGAGTTGAAGGTTGCCACATCGGAAAGAGAGGGTACCCGGTACAGGGACTGAGAGGGTACCCGGCATCAGGGCGCAGTATTGCCACTGCCCTCACTGGTGCGTAATTTGCGGGGTTCCATTGGCGCATCGGGAATCCCGTCAGGAGACGCAACCCGGCTGAGGTCAAAGCATGGATAGCGAAGAGGGAATTTGCTTATGCGAAAGGTGACTCTATGTCCATCCGACACCCATGCCAAGGTAGACCACCAATGCCGATAGGGTGGACAACCACCACCATAGATCAGAAATCCTGTCTTTGACTCACCTATGTCAACTTTTAGGATGTCCATTCTGGTACTGGCTCTCGTATCGGAATCAATGGGTATGTCTAGTGCAAGTTCAGCGATGCTTCTAACGTAATGCGAAAGAAGATCATCCTCCAGTTTGAGACCATAGTCTTTTTCCTCAATGCCCTCGGTCTGAAACGGCAGCACAGTGACGTACAAACAATCCCCATCTCTGATCTCAACCCTTCCAACTCCTTCTACAGCATAATCTAGCAACAAGAGATCGTTCTCGCTGGCAGACTGCACCAAGCCGAAGGTGTTGCTTTCAAGTAGGAAGTCCGGTGGCTTCAGCGCAGGCGCAAGAACTTCTCTTAGGATTGCCTTAATCTCTTCAATCTCCATAGGTATGCTGTCATGAGGGACAAATGCCGAACTGGACTCAATGTCTTTGGGAACAGGAAGTGTGTTCTTTATCCAGAATAGATGTGGATATGTCTTCAGCTTGTTTACATCAACAACCTGATCTTGTTGTTCTGCAAAAACCGTTGAAAAAGAGAATACCGCCCCAAGAATGAATACTAACCGGATAGTGCTGTTCTTCATTTGAGTCATCCTCCAGAATAATGCTCTTCTGCCTGAAACGTAACCATGCCAAGGAGTTTGAATTCCTCCAGAAGTTTCGCGGCGCTCAAAGTATCGGTGGTGTCGCGCCAGGCTGATTGCACGGCATGAACCAATTGATAACTGGTTCAAAATAGCACCAGTGCTGAGTTGTTCCTGAGGAACCCAGCGTTTGCAACATGGTGTAATCGTCTTGCGACTTCTCCTTTGGCCACACTGCGTAGTAGTGGTTGGCAGTCTCGCAGCATCCCTCAAATTGGTTCATGTCACCATGATAGCCTGCTCCCCCAAAATCCAATAGGAGCCACTCCTGACCGTGAAGAGAACAGACTCTTGTTTCGTAGTCCAGACAGTTGCCTGCTCCCGCATTGGTACTAGCCCTCACAAACCTCAAATACGCAGGTGTGACACCTTGCATCAGTACGGCATATCTCATGAGATCAGCCTGTTCATCACACTCTCCGTATGCATTTCCTTCCAAGAGTGTCCACCCCGAGCCTTCCGAAGGCTTCTCGCTCGGCTCATAAGGCGGATCAGCGTTTCCAAGATTATCATGAATTCCATCGGCGACTTCTTCCTCTCCGGTTGCTGTATCTGCCCACTCACTGGTCTTTTCAATCCGACGTTCTGTCACAGTACTGCCCGACGGAGTACCGTACGTCACATAGATCTTGTGCGGACCGCTATCCCAAAGGTGGATTTCTGTTCCCGAAACAGTGGTCGTCCACGTAATTGGCTGCTCTAGAGTGGCGACTAGATCGGGCAATGTTTCGGCAGCCGTCAAAGTGAGAGGTTGATCTTGCCCTGTGGAGACGTTTCCCTGGGACGAGAAACTAAGCCATTCCGGACCAACCCCAGCCAGATGGAAAGTCAAGCCTGCAGGACATACCTTGACGACAACGGTAGCTTCTATTGAGCAACCTTTCGTGTGACTAATAGGATTGTTCACTTCCGTCTCACGAACCCACTCGGGTTGACTGTATGGGTTTCCACTACTATCCCAATCCCGATTATTGTCATTCATTGACTGGTGATCCGAAGTGAAACGGATACTCGTGAGCTCGGCTGAGACCACTGTCAACACCACGCTGTCCACTTCCGTTTCGGGATCATCGCGCCTGCCGGCAATGACGCCGTTGGGAACAAGACTGTACATACCACCGGGCACGTCATTCGCAATGAGACGAATCGTATAGGCACCCGGCTCTGCGGGTGATTTCCATTTCACGGAAGTACCCACATTTCGATTCTCTCCCATCTGACCCACAAACGCGCCGCCCGAACACTCCCAACGTGGATAGCCCTCCGGTTCGGTGCACATCCCGTCTGATACCAAAGTCCAGCGATGAATCGCTTTGTCACAGTAACTCTCGGTACAGGACACCACCCAGTCATAGTCTACGCAGTCATCACAACTCAGGTCAAGCAGAGAGCAAACCGGAATCACCGACATGGTTGGCGTGTGAATCGGAGGACGTGTTGGCGTACACGTGGCCAACTGGGTCCCGGTCGGCGTGAATCGTACATTGATTCCAGGCGCCGGTGTCCAAACGCTGTGCGGTGCCTCAAAGGCCGGGCAGTTGGGTGGTGTTTCGGTAGGTGGAACGATAGTGGGTGGGGTTCGAGGCGTCCATGTGACTTCCCAACCACAAGTGATCGTCTGGGTTGGCGTCTTGGTGGGTGAATCAGTTGGAGTGTCTGTGCCAGTCGGAGTTATCATCTCAGAGGGAGTTTCACTTGGGGTGTTTGTTGGCGTCGGGGTTCGGTGAGCCCAGGAAGGCATGCATGCCGGAAACGCGATGAGGGCACAGAAAGCACCCAAGACCATAATGCGTTTGAGTATTCGTGACTCGTATCGCTTCATCGCACGCCCCTCCTTTCGATGCATTCCTTCAGCATCCATTCCGAAGCGCGAGTTCTCGTGTCATCAGGCCAGTCTGTTTTCATCCGCATGAAGGTCGTGTAGGCGCCGTCCCAGTCCCCCATCTTCATCTGGCACTCACCCATGGCAGCAAGTGCAGTGGGATGGATATCCTCATCCCCAAAGCACTTCTGGTTGGGAAATGACTGCAGCAAAAAGTCGTAGCACTCGACCGCCTTTACGTAATCGGACAGTTTCCAGTGGCACTCCCCCTTGAGATAATAAGCAACCATCTTTGTGGAGACATCCTGTTGTTCGCTCATCGGTATTCTGCTCAACAGTTCAAGCGATGCTTCGTAGTTGTGCCAGTGGTCTTGCTGTATCTCTCCCATCATCAGAAGCGTTCGACCGCGTTCGTAATCGCCCAAGACGACATCCGTCGCCGAGACCAACTCCGCCATCGCGGCGTAGGCGTTCTCGTATGTCTCCCGTCCGCTCTTTGCCCGCTCGAACAGGATCGCCCCGATGTTCATCCGAGCCCGACCAACTAACTCACTTTTGGGATAATTCTCAACAAAGCGTTGATATGCCTGGATCGCCCGAATCTCATTCTCCTTCTGTACTCCACCTTTACGGAGTCCCGCGGTCAGCGAGGCGATACGGTATGAGTCTCGCTCGGCGTAACGTGAATCGGGATAGCGTTCAACCAGTTGCTCAAAGTGTTCCAGCGCAGCGCCTATTGCCGCCTCTTCTGTCGCTGAAGCGCGAGTGGCACCCGCAACTCTGCGGGCATGTTGCTCGCCGTAGTACTCCCGAAGATAC
>JAKQFZ010000572.1 GCA_029558215.1 Candidatus Omnitrophota bacterium | reverse complement strand
ATTGCTGATGAACTCAAGTTGGGCATGCGGACGGTACGCGGTCATCTAGAGGAAGTGTTCAGCAAGCTAGACGTAGCGAGTCGCACTGAGGCTGTGGCGGTTGCACTGAGAACCGGTTTGTTGACGCTCCGCGACTTGGGCTGACGATCGATACGATGCTCCGTGGCTGTCCGCGCATTCTGAAGATCGACGGCAGGCTTTTTGCCCGCCTCACAATCGTGTCGCTCCTTCTGATTCTGGTGACGGTACTCTACTACGTTGTTGTTGATGCTTCTGGATTGCTGTCGGGTCTCTTCTTCTTCGAACTGAAGCATCGAATACACGGCATGTTTTACCTCCTGGCGATAGCTTGCGCGTCGACGTTCTTCCAGTGGCGAGGATACGCAACTGTCTGGCTGTTGGCTTTCTTGCTTCACCTACCGAGGACCATCTTCTTCTCACTCAGTGAAGAAGCACTCGTCGGTAACTTGGGATTCTGGCTGGTTCCTCTCCTCGCCGGGGGTATCGTCGCACTGGAGCGTCAGTGGCGTGCGCGGCAAAAGGCCAACTTCGCGGAGCGGCAGCGTGAAAGAGAGCTTCTCCTCAGGAGGATACTCGTTGCTCAAGAAGACGAACGACGCAGAATTGCGAAGGAGTTGCACGATGAGACGCTGCAAGATCTGATTGCCTTGGCGTACGCTGCCGAGGCCACCTTGGGAGAGATCCCGGAGTCAGCCAATCAACCGCGGTTGAGGATCATCTGGATAAAGGACCAGTGCGTACGAATATCACGTGAACTCCGTAGGATTAGCTACGACTTGCGCCCTAGCATGCTCGACCAACTTGGTTTGGTTCCTGCGGTGCGTTGGTTGGCTGAGCGCATATCAACTGAGAGTAATGTGACTACCGAAGTCAGCATCCATGGCAAAGTGGAGAGACTCGACAGGCAGACGGAATCGGAGATTTTTCGTATCGTTCAGGAGGCACTGACGAATGTCAGAAAGCATTCCGGAGCTACGCGAGCGGCAGTCACGCTTACGTTTTCTCATGAAAGTCTCGAAGTGGCAGTCATGGACAATGGCCGCGGATTTGAGACCGGAAGATCGATGCGGCGACTTGCGTCAACTGGACATCTGGGCATCATCGGGATGCGTGAACGTGCAACAGCCATCGGAGCGCACTTGGTGCTCCGGTCAGATGAAAGCTCTGGTACTCTCTTGAGCATGAGAGTCCCTAGGCTGGCCAAAGCTGCACAGGCCAAAGCGACCAAAGAGGCGTCCTGACGGACTTAAGACCGCCGAGTGCAAGTCTTAGCGCTTCATATCACGTGACCCAATCCGGTCACACGCGCCGGTCCGAGAGGAATTCCACTCTTCTCTCGTCCAGTTGCTCCGGTTCAGTACTGTCACGCGGTGATCTTAATGGTTTGGGACCAACCCTGTCTGTCGTTCAGAACACGACTGTGAATCGGTGACCTACCGGATTCACAAGGCATGGAACTGCGGAAGGTGCAATTGACACTACTGCTACACACAACTGAACGTATGTGTAGCCATCAACTTGAGGCC
>JAKQFZ010000560.1 GCA_029558215.1 Candidatus Omnitrophota bacterium | reverse complement strand
GTTGCACCGAACAGGGACACCATTCTCCTGAAGGATGTTCACCGGTACGATCCAGCGACTCAAATATGGACGCAGCTGTCCGATGCACCTCGATGTCTGATGGCTGGTATGGGGGTGGGCTTCGGTGCCCAACACATCTTGCTTGTGGGTGGAGACGACGGGGAGAATTGGGGAAAGGACCTGCGCGACACGCATCCTGGGTTTGCCAAAGATATGGTGTTTGCCTATCACACGCTGACGGATACTTGGGTGCAGCATGGGACACTTCCGCAGAATCATGTCACCACTTCGTTGATTAGGTGGGGCGACGCCTTCATCATCCCAACCGGTGAGATAAGGCCTGCTGTTCGTTCTGACATTATCTGGAAAGCCACACCTGAGAAGTCCCAACAGAACTGTCAGCCCTTGGATTATATCGTCATTGTTCTCTATCTCCTGGCGCTCATTGGTGTTGGTGTCTACTGCGCCAAGCGGGAGAAGACAACCGACGACTTCTTTCTCGCCGGACGGCGGATTCCCTGGTGGGCTGCCGGTCTGAGCATTTTCGGCACACAGTTGAGCGCCATAACATTCATGGCGATACCAGCCAAGACATATTCGAGCAACTGGCTGACGTTTCTCTTCAATATGGGCATTGTCGCAATCACGCCGCTGATCGTTTTCTTCTTCCTGCCATTCTATCGGCGTCTGAATGTGACGACGGCCTATGAATACCTTGAGAGGCGGTTCAGCGTGACCGTGCGGGTTCTTGGCAGTGCTTTGTTTCTCGCCTTCCAACTCGGGAGAATCGGGATCGTTCTCTTGCTGCCGTCGCTGGCTCTTTCGGTGGTGACGGGCGTGAATGTCTATTTCTGCATTCTGATAATGGGAGTGCTGGCCACTGTCTATACGGTCATGGGCGGCATTGAAGCAGTGATATGGACTGACGTTTTTCAGGTGTTTGTGCTGGTTGGCGGTGCGGTCTGGTGTCTTCTCTATGCGACGGCTCATGTCAGTGGAGGGATCTCAGGTGTCTTTGCCACAGCGCTTGCAGAGAACAAGTTCCATTGGGTGGATTGGAACTGGGATCTTGGACGGCTGACAATTTGGGTCATCGTTCTGGGATGGATCAACAGCCTGCTTCCTTACGCCTCGGATCAGACGGTCATCCAGCGGTATCTGACAACCAAAGATGAGAAGGCGGCGCGTCAGGCGATTTGGACAAATGCCATCCTCACCGTTCCCGCGTCTCTTCTGTTTTTCTCTCTCGGGACGGCGCTCTTTGTGTTCTACAAGAACCATCCGAATCATCTGGATCCTGGCATGGCGAAGGTTGACAACATTCTCCCCTGGTTTGTGATGCGGGAATTGCCTGCCGGAGTGAGTGGGCTTGTCATTGCTGCGGTGTTTGCCGCTTCCATGTCCACTCTGGACAGCAGCATGAACAGCATGGCGACTGCGGTGGTCACGGATTTCTACCGACGATTTCGCAGAAACTCTGATGAAGCGTACTGCCTGCTGTTGGCACGAGTACTCACTGCACTATTCGGTCTTCTGGGAGTCGGTCTTGCTATGGTGCTTGCTTCGACGGACTTCAAGTCGCTCTGGGATCAGTTCGTCATGGTCATCGGTCTTCTTGGAGGTGGCTTGGGCGGTCTCTTTATCTTGGGCGTCTTCTCAAAGAGAGCCAACTCCTTTGGCGCGGTTTGCGGACTTGTCGTGGGAGGAGTCATGCAGTATCTCGCCAAACAGGATCCACGACTGCACGGGTACTTGTACGCGGGTATTGGACTCATATCCTGTGTCGTTGTGGGTTACTTTGCCAGTTGCTGCAGACCTGAACGAGGAAAGAATCTGGACGGTCTTACAGTCTACACCATGCTTTCAGAATCGGGCGAATCCAAGGAGAGGAACTGCTGCAGATGAGCCATTTTGCCCTTACTGTATCACTCATGCTTCTGTTGGCCTTCGTTGGTCGGTTGTCAGATGCTTCGGAAGAGGGTCTGACTCAACAAACCTTGTTTGTTCGCGGTGAAGGCGGATACAACATCTATCGAATCCCCTCTCTGATTGTGACGCCGCGGGGATCTCTGCTGGCTTTCTGTGAAGGTCGTGAGGCTGGCGACAGCAGCGACATTGATATGCTGCTTCGACGATCGGATGACGGCGGAAAGACATGGAGTGAAAGACAAGTGGTCTGGGACGAAGGCAAGAATGTCTGCGGGAATCCCTGTCCGGTTGTTGATTCTGACACTGGCATCATCTGGCTTCTCATGACGTGGAACAACAGCGAAGACCGCGACGAGCAATTGCATGAAGGCACGGGCAAGGACACTCGTCGTCCCTTTGTCTGCCATTCCAGTGATGATGGACATACCTGGTCGCAGCCCATGGAGATCACCGAAGGTGCAAAACGAGACGGCTGGTTGTGGTATGCCACGGGTCCTGGCGTTGGCATTCAGTTGCGACATGAGTCTCACAAAGGCCGTCTGGTCATTCCCTGTGACTACACGGACAAAGATGGGTTTGGATCGCATGTCATCCTCAGTGACGATCATGGAAAGACCTGGCGTATTGGCGGAACCGTCTCCGGTGGTGCCAACGAATGTCAGGTTGTGGAACTTCGAGATGGAACTTTGGTACTGAACATGAGGATGCAGCACAATGGGGATGGAAGGCGCGGTCTTGCCACCAGTCGGGATGGTGGGGAAACGTGGTCAGAACTGGTTCTCGATGCAACGCTCGTTGATCCGATATGTCAGGCAAGCCTCATCCGGTACGCCTGTTCTGAGACCGACGAGGGGGATGTCCTGCTGTTCTCAAATCCTGCCGCTCCGCCGCTTCCCGGAAAGACAAAGAGAGAACGCGCACAGATGACGGTGCGGCTGAGTCTGGATGGGGGGAAGACCTGGCCTTTCGCAAGACTCTTGCACGAAGGCTTCTCCGCCTACTCCTGTCTGGCCGTGATGCCTGACGGCACTATTGGCTGCCTCTATGAGGGTGGAGAAACAGCGTACTCAGAGATCGTCTTTGCCCGATTTGCACTGGGATGGCTCAAGACAATATCTTTAGAGAAACAGGATTCGCAGGCGAACGAGTGAATGAATATGAATCCAGAATGGGGGCGTGTTCTGTCCTGCAGACCTCTTGAGATGAAGTCCGCAAGACCTATCAGTTCTTGGAAGATTTCTCCTCTTGGATGCACTGTTGCACAAGGCAAAGCAAGTCATGCCGGTTGTTCAAGGACGGTTCGTCAAGGACTTTTTCCAAGAGGTTGTTGAGTATTCTTGAAAACAGAGGGCTCGGTTTGAGTCCGAGCGCGATCAGGTCGTCGCCATTGATGGCGAGATCGGTCACGTGCAGCGCGTCTTCATCTCTGAATATCTCCCGAAGTGAGCGAATGGCTTCGCGCAGTCCTGGTTCCCATGTGCCCTGCCACTTCTCATTTCCGATTCGATCAGCGATACGCAGCCGAAGATAGGCGTCAAGGTTCTCACGTCCCAACCTTCTCAGAAATCGCCTGAGCCCTCTCTTTCCGAGGCAGGGATCGGTCAATTTGAACATGTGTTCCGCAATCAGGATCTGCGCCTGTTCGATTTCCTTGTTGGAAAAGCGAAGGCGCTTGAGCACTTCGACCGCCATCTCGGCGCCGATTTTCTCATGACCGTAGAAGACATAGTCATCTCTGTCGGGAAAATAGGCTCGAGCGGAGGGCTTGCCGATGTCATGAAGCAGATGAATCATCCTGAGCAGAGGAAAACGTGGGGAGATGGCATCAACAGAGAGGAGTGTATGTTCGCCCACATCATGGGAGTGATACTGATTCTGTGCCACACCAAAACACCGATCCAGTTCCGGCATGATCACTGCGAGCAGTCCGGAGCGCTGCAGCATTCGAACGCCGGTGGAGGGTTTGGCTGTGGCCAGCATCTTCATAATCTCGTCTCGTATCCGCTCTGACGACACCTGATCGATCATTGGAGCACACGCTACCAGAGCATTCCATGTCTTCTCATGGATTTGAAAGTTCAAGAGCGTTGCCATTCGCGCTGCCCGCAGCAGCCTGAGGTGATCCTCGCGGAATCGGATCTCCGGTTCTCCGACAGCGCGAATGATTCCGGCTTGAAGATCGTCCAGGCCACGGCAGAGGTCGATCACCTGAAGCGATTGAAGGTTCAGAGCCAAAGTATTGATCGTGAAATCACGACGCTGAACATCCTCATCGAGGGAACAGCCGAAGGAGACTTCTGCGTGGCGACCGTCAGTCGTGACATCTTTTCGAAATGTGGTTATCTCATACTGGCGGCCTTCCTTGACTGCCACGACTGTGCCGTGTTTGATTCCCACATCAAGAGCGAGAAAACCTACCCTCTCCATACGCTCTGCCACAACCTCGGGCAATGCCGAGGTCGCAAAGTCCCAATCGCCGCGAGCAGCCTGCGAGACGTCCGTCTTTCCCAAAGACCAAGCGTGAAGAATCGAATCGCGGATAATTCCTCCGATGGGATAGAACTCGAAGTCGGAGAGTACCGAAGCGATTCTCCAGACTTCCTCTGGGACTGAGTCTCTTGCGAAACGCACCTGAGTATCCTTTCTGTCGTGTTTCACTGGGTAAAACTGCCACACTGCTTGCCAGTCGTCAATTTGACATTTCTTTGCAGACTCCCTATTCTGAATTGCAGCGTTCGGGGAGTTGTGCAGCGAGATATCTCCGGATATCTGAAAGTCCATGCCGCAGGACTGTGATGCCAGGGAGATGAGGTGAGGCTTATCATGCGAGTTGGTTTTCCCATCGTGCTGGCAAGTCTCCTGACTCTTCTGCAAGTCTGTGTCGGGATGACACCAGCCGAACAGGTTTTCCGGCAGTACCGTTCACCGAACGAGACAGCAGTAGTCGAAGGCGATGCGACAGACCTTCTTGCTTCGTCGGATGAGATTGACAGCACCACGCTTGACGGACTGCTTCGGCACGCTGCTCGGAACAATCCATCCCTTCGGGCGGCATTTGCACGATGGCAAGCCGCTCTCGAACAAATCCCCCAGATGAGGGCGCTCCCTGATCCCCGTTTGTCCTACGAGATTATGGCGCGCGTTTCTCCCAGAGAACATACGGTGATGCTGTCCCAGATGTTCCCTTGGTTTGGAACCTTGAGTTTGGAGCAGAAGATGGCTGAGAAGGAAGCCAGAATCGAATGCACTCGATTCAGGATTCTGGAGCGTGAGATCTTTGGACGGATCAAGAACGACTATTACGAGTACTACTATCTGAGCCGACGCATTGCGCTTGCTGAGGAAAATGTTGCCTTATTGCTTTACTTTGAGGAAGTGGCGCGGGCAAAGTATACGACGGGTATGGCGGGCTATGGGGATATCATTCGGGCAGAACTCGAACGAGCGCGGCTTCAGGATGAGCTGGCTTCGCTGAAGGATGGCATGGTGCCCCTTCTGGCTCGGATCAACAGAGAACTGAATCGCTCTTCGCGGGCACCCATTGCGGCTCCCGATCAGATTGAGGACTGTACTATCGAGCTTCCTTCCGAGCGGACTCCCAGGCAGGTCTTTGGCACCTTGGAACTGTTGATGGCAGAGGAAGCTGTCGAGAGGGAGCAGATCGGGATTGCTCTTGCGCGAAAGAAATCTCTGCCCGATGTGGAATTGGGAATTGGGTTCAGGGAGATCGAGAGTTCGGATATGCCCATGTCGGACAACGGACGCGATCCTGTCCTGGGTATGGTCTCTGTGAATCTCCCAATCCGTCAGAGCAAGTACAAAGCGATGCAGCGCGAGGCGGAGCAGAAGAGTCAGATGGCGATTGCTGAGCGTGACGACCTGCAGAATCGCCTCGTGATGGAGTTGGAGATGATTCTCTATGACTATCGCGATGCTCGGCGGAAACTTGCGCTCTACGAACAGGAGTTGATTCCCAAGGCACAAAAGGTGGTTAGTGTTACGCAGCAAGCCTTCGCAACCGGGAAGGTGGACTTTCTGGAGTTGATTGATGCGCAGCGAGTGCTTTTGGATCTCCAGCTGAACCGAGAGCAGGCTCTGACCGATTCCGCCAAGAGCATTGTTCGGTTGGAAGTACTGAGTGGACGAGACTACGCTGATCTGGATGAATGGCTGGAACTTATCAGCAGAGGACAGTAGTTTTTCTGCGGGCGGGTTGCAGAGACGGTTGAAGTGCCTGTGTTGCTGCATTGGTCCAGCATTGAGCAGTTGATTCGAAAGGATGGCAATGATGAAGGGATTGGTTTTCGGATTGTTGATCATGATCATGGTGACGGGTCTTTTTGTGGCGGGGTGCGGCAAGAAAACAGAACCAGCCAAAGAGAGTCAGGCTTCTGCAAAGCCTCAAGTCAAGGAGGAAAATCGGTCTGGTTCAGTTGGAGAAGAGGTTGAGTCGAATGCGGCGGCTGAGCCAGAACCTGCTGAGTCAAAGGAAATCGCGTTGGAGGACTTGAAGGCACCGGATGGTTCACAGGCTGGTTGTCCTGTCACCGGTGGGAAACTCAACAAGGATATCTGGTGTATCTATAATGGAATGCGCATTTACTTTGAGAACGCGGAGGCACAACTGGATTTCGAAGGGGATCCGGAGAAATACGTCAGGAGGTTGAAAGATGCGGGCGTCAACATCGAACAAGCTCAATAGAGAGTACTCTTGCGATTTCAACGGTAACAATTCCTATTCTCGACGCTGGTGCGTTCAAACGGGGCTTCTGTTGCTTCTTCTTATGGCCTTTGCGCCTTGGGAGTGCTCTGCCATTCCGGAGCGGGTGGACTTGATTCCGAACGGAGACACGTTCAGATGCCTGAGTTGTCACGTTGTTGTCGGTGGAGCGCTGAATCCCTTTGGTGAAGCGGTCAAGCAGTTGGTGGATGAGGGTTCGACGGATCCATTCTGGAGTGCCGAACTGGCGGAGACTGATTCGGATGGGGATGGTCTCTCCAACGGGGAAGAGCTGCAGGATCCCAGGGGACTGTGGCAGCCGGGGCAGGACGCGCCGGGTGATGGCACCCGGGTCACCAATCCGGGGATCGCTGAGGGGAAGCCTGTTGCAGGTAGTGGGCGCTACCGATTTGCACGCTATGTGGAACCTCTGGGCATATCCACATTCTGTCTTATGGTGCTGACTGCTTTGGCAGGGTTCTTCATGCCTAAGAACAGAAAATTGCTTTTTCGCTGGCACAAGCGTCTGGCTGTGACAACCATTCTTTTCGCTTTGTCTCATGTTCTCTGTGTCATCCTCAGTCATTAGGACGGCGTCCCGGCTATCGCACGGCAGACCTGCTGTCAGAAAGAGGAACAGACAATGACTCAACGGAAGACGTCTATCTGGATAGTTCTTGCTGTTGTGTTCTTTTCTGCTTTTGTCTTGGGACGCTGGACAGTTCCAAAGTCTCCTTCGGGACGTTCGGATGATTCTGTTGATTCTGATACGGATATCTCGGATCGTGTCACGCTCTGGACTTGTTCAATGCATCCTCAAATCCAGCAGCCGAGATTCGGTCAGTGTCCTCTCTGTGGTATGGATTTGGTGCCTGTTGCCAGTGATGAAGGGCAGACCGGCATGGGGGAATGGACTCTGACGCTTTCAGAACACTCAAGCCGGCTGGCGGAGATCGTCACTTCTCCGGTCGAGCGGAAATCCGTTACGTCGGAAGTCCGCATGGTCGGCAAGGTTGACTTTGATGAAGGCAGGGTTCGCACTATCGCGGCATGGGTTCCTGGCAGACTGGATCGGCTTTTCGTGGATTACACGGGGGTACCTGTAAAGAAGGGGGAGCATCTGGTTTCACTGTACAGCCCCGATCTGGTCAATTCTCAAGAAGAGTTGCTGCAATCCATCAAGGCGCTCTCGACACTCAAATCTCCTGGATTGGAGTCCTTTCGTGAAACGGCGCAGAAGACTGTTGCCGCGGCACGGGAGAGACTTCGACTTTGGGGACTAACGCAAGAACAGATTGATGAGGTCGAGAGATCAGGCAAGCCCACAACGCAGATGACCATCACCGCTCCCATAAGCGGTATCGTTATCCAGAAGTCCGTGACGGAAGGCAGTTACGTTGAAGTTGGAACGGAGATCTACACCATCGCCGATCTGAGCCAGGTTTGGATCCGACTCGAGGCCTACGAACGAGATCTTGTCTGGATTCGTTACGGACAACGCGTTGAGTTCACCAGTGAAGCCTATCCCGGTGAAGTTTTCGACGGAAAGATTGCTTTTATTGATCCACTGCTCAACGACGAGACGCGCACTGTTGGTGTTCGAGTCAACGCGGACAATCGCAGGGGACTGCTGAAGCCGGGTATGTTTGTCAGTGCGACGGTGCGCTCAAATGTAGTCTCAGATGGTCGGGTGATGGAGCCGTCACTTGCAGGAAAATGGATTTGTTCCATGCATCCGGAGATTGTTAAGCAGGACTCCGGCGCATGTGATATCTGCGGGATGGCACTGGTGCGTCCCGAATCTCTCGGATATGCAGTGGCAGGCTCAGGGCGAGCTGAGTTGCCATTGGTGATTCCGATCTCTGCGGCGCTGCTGACTGGCAAAAGGGCGATCGTCTATGTGAAAGTGCCCGATCGGTCTGGTGATTTTGAAGGACGTGAAGTGGTTCTGGGACCTCGTGCGGGGGATGAATACATTGTCAGAGGAGGGCTATCCGAAGGCGAACTTGTGGTCACAAATGGCGCTTTCAAGATAGACAGCGATCTCCAGATTCGTGCCGGAAGGAGTATGATGAATCCTGAACCCTCGACGGCACACAGAACTCATGACGGGCAGCAAACACCCCAAGAGCCTTCATCCGATGTGACCTCACTGAAGGAGCCTGCGCCCTTGGGATTTCGCCGACAACTGGATATGGTTCTGAAGAGTTACTATGCCGTTCAGGCATCTCTTGCAGCGGACAATCTGGAGCAGGCACGAGAGGCAGTTCCCATGCTTACAGAGGCGCTTGACAAGGTCAGCCTCGATCTTCTTCAGGAAAAGCACCGCGCGCTGTGGACTCGGGAAAAGAAGACTCTGAGTCAGGCCGCGGCAGGTGTTCGAGATTCGAAGGAAATCGCCAAGGCGCGCGAGTCTTTTCTTGTTCTTTCGGATTCCCTCACGGAGACGATTCGACAGATGGGTGTGAGCGGTGAAGTTCCGATTCTGCAGTTTCACTGTCCGATGGCGTTCAACAATCGGGGAGCCAACTGGCTCCAGGAATCATCCGAGCTGAGGAACCCGTACTTTGGCAGTTCGATGCTTCGGTGTGGAACTCGGACAGAAATACTCTCCGAAGGCAAGGCAACCCAATGAGAGGGGCATCTCTTCCTCTTGTCATCGTGCGTTGTAAGATTGGAGAAGCAAATTGAGCGAGCCACCGATTGGACAACAAGAACTGACCGCACATTCATGGGTTGACAGACTCATCCTCTTTTGTCTTCAAAAGAAGATCGTTGTCTTCGTCATACTCCTGCTGATCGTCTGGTGGGGTCTGATGGTTGCTCCCTTTGACTGGCATCTGGGTGGATTGCCTCGTGATCCGGTTGCTGTTGATGCCATCCCCGATATTGGGGAAAATCAGCAAATCGTCTTTACTGAATGGATGGGTCGTTCTCCTCGGGACGTTGAGGATCAGATCACCTACCCTCTGACTTCAGCGCTTCTGGGAGTTCCGGGAGTTAAGACGATCCGCAGCTACTCTATGTTTGAGTTTTCCACGATCTATGTGATTTTCCATGAGAAGGTGGATTTCTACTGGTCACGCTCTCGCATTCTGGAGAAGCTGAACAGTCTTCCCTCCGGTTTGCTTCCCGAAGGTGCTACGCCCATCCTCGGTCCCGATGCCACAGCTCTTGGGCAAGTGTTCTGGTACACGCTGGAAGGCAGGGACAAAGAGGATAAGCCCACGGGTGGCTGGGATCTCCATGAACTCAGAAGCGTCCAGGACTGGCACGTGCGGTTTGCGCTCCTTGGAGTTGAAGGTGTCTCAGAAGTGGCTTCTGTGGGCGGATATGTGCAGCAATACCAAGTGGACGTAGATCCGGACGCCATGCGTGCGGCCGGCGTTTCCTTGGAAGAGATTATTGATGCTGTCAGACTATCGAATACGGACGTCGGTGCACAGACGATCGAGATAAACAAGGTGGAGTACATCATCCGTGGTCTCGGTTTTGTCAAGACGCTTGAGGACATCGAGAACGCTGTTGTCAAGGTCAACGGCCACGTTCCCATCTGCGTGAAACATGTGGCAAGGGTCACCCTTGGCCCCGGGGTACGACGGGGTGTCTTGGACAAGGAAGGAACGGAAGTTGTCGGAGGCGTGGTTGTTGCCCGATACGGTGAAAACCCTCTTGCCACGATCAAGAATGTCAAACGCAAGATAGAAGAGATAAATCCAGGACTGCCCCGGAAGACCCTTGCCGATGGCACGATGAGCCAGGTTCGCCTCGTTCCATTCTATGATCGCAGTGTTCTGATTCAGGAGACATTGGGAACGCTCAGCCGAGCTCTTCTCGAACAGATTTTGATCACCATGATCATCGTGCTGGCGATGCGAACTCATCTGCGGACTTCGTTGCTGATTTCCACGCAACTGCCTTTGGCCGTGCTCTTGTGCTTTATCGCGATGAAGACGTTCGGTGTGGACGCCAATATCGTTGCGCTGTCGGGAATTGCCATCGCGATCGGTACAGTTGTGGACATGGGTATCGTTCTCTGTGACAACATTCTCACGCACCTTCAGGAAGCCGCTCCGGGTGAAGATCGCCTTGCAGTTGTTTACAGGGCTTCCAGCGAGGTGGGCGGAGCAGTCTTGACTGCGGTTGCAACCACGATTGTTGGTTTTCTTCCCGTTTTCGCGATGGTGGGACCTGAAGGCAAACTCTTCCGTCCACTGGCGTTTACCAAGACCTTTGCTTTGCTGGCATCCATTGCCATTGCGTTGACTGTCATCCCATCTCTTGCTCATCTCTTTCTTGGGGAGCAGCGGCGTAGAAGGACTCTCACTGAGCGGACTCTTCTCTATGCGCCACTTCTTCTGCTGGGCGCTGTTCTGGCTTTGAAAGCTGGCTTCTACTGGGCGGGAGGCCTTCTTATCCTCTGGGCTATCTATGGGTTTTCCGGAAGTCGGTTGCCCGCAGCTATCCAGGAAATTGCGAGACGTGGAGCAACGTGGGCTGTCATCGGAGTTGTTGTCATCGTTCTGGCGAGCCGTTGGCTTCCTCTTGGCCCCGACAGAGGTCTCGGTCGAAATGTTCTGTTTGTCGCCTTGCTGATACTGGGTCTTCTGCTTCCGTTCTATCTGATCCAGCGATTCTATTCAGCGATTCTCGGTTGGTGTCTCAGACACAAATTGCTCTTTCTGTCGCTTCCGGCTCTTCTCCTGCTCTTGGGCGGAGTTATCTGGCTCGGATTCGACGCAGTGTTCGGCTGGCTGCCTTCCGAAGTGAGCAGCCGGCCTGCCATCGTCGCGCTTCGACATGAGTTTCCGGGACTGGGCAGAGAGTTCATGCCCCCATTGGATGAAGGTTCTTACCTCTACATGCCAACGACTATGCCACATGCTTCCATTGGCGAGGCGATTGATGTTTTGAGAAAACAGGACATTGCGCTCCGGGGTATTCCAGAAGTGGAGTCGGTTGTGGGGAAGATTGGCCGTGCAGAGAGTCCACTTGACCCAGCGCCGATTTCTATGACCGAAACCGTGATCACCTATCGAACGGAGTTTCTGAGCGATGCCAGTGGCAAGCGGCTCAGCTACAAGTTCGTCCATGATGAGACCGACTTCTTCCGAGACGTTGACGGACAGACGGTCGCAGCGCCTGACGGGATTCCGTATGTGGTTCAGGGGCGATTTGTCCGTGATGAGATGGGACAACTTATTCCCGACAAAAACGGCAAACCTTTCAGATTGTGGCGGCCTGCACTGGAGACCTCTCTGAACCCAGGACGAAAGACTTGGGAAGGCATTAAGAAGCCAGACCACATCTGGGATGCAATCGTCAAAGCGGCACAGATTCCGGGTTCCACTTCCGCTCCAAGGCTGCAACCCATTGCTGCTCGCATTGTCATGCTGCAGAGCGGAATGCGCGCTCCGATGGGTGTCAAGATAAAGGGGCCGACACTTGAAAGCATCGAACGAACGGCGGGCGATGTGGCAAACCTGCTGAAGCAGGTCTATTCGATTGAGCCCAGTGCGGTTATCGAGGACAGGATTGTCGGCAAACCCTATCTGGAAATTGCCATTGACCGGCATGCGATCGCCCGATACGGGCTTCGTATCAATGACGTTCAGGAAGTCATCGAGGTTGCCATCGGTGGCAGGAATGTGACGACAACTGTTGAGGGGCGTGAACGATATCCCGTGCGGATTCGATATTTCCGAGAGCTGCGGGACAGTGTGGAATCGCTTGAGAGGGTTCTTGTAACGGCTCCGGACGGCAGTCACATTCCTCTGGCACAGCTGGCTGAGATTCACTACCAGCGTGGACCCCAAGAGATTAAGGGTGAAGACACATTCCTGGTTGCCTATGTTTTGTTTGACAAGAAACCCGGATATGCCGAAGTGGACGTTGTCCAACAGGCTCAGCAGTTCTTAGAAAGTAGAATCACATCGGGTGAACTTGTCTTGCCGGATGGCGTCAGTTATACCTTCGCCGGGAACTATGAAAACCAGGTGCGTTCGGAGAGAAAGTTGAAAGTGTTGCTTCCTCTCTCTCTGACTCTGATATTCCTTATCCTCTATCTGCAATTTTCTGCAGTGATGAAGACTGCACTGGTGTTCAGCGGCATCGCTGTTGCGTGGTCGGGAGGCTTCTTGCTCGTCTGGTGCTATGCCCAGAACTGGTTTCTTGATTTCTCGGTGATGGGCGTGCATCTGAGAGAACTCTTCCAGGTGCACCCGATGAATCTGAGCGTTGCTGTTTGGGTGGGCTTCCTTGCGCTTTTCGGAATCGCTTCAGATGATGGTGTCGTGATGATGACCTATTTGGAGCAAGCCTTCTCCAAGGCAAAGCCAAAGACGATCGAGCAAATCCGCGCACTCACAGTTGAAGGCGGAAAACGACGCATCCGAGCTTGTTTGATGACAACGGCAACAACCATTCTTGCACTTGTTCCAGTTCTGGTTTCGACGGGTCGCGGGGCGGACATCATGGTTCCTATGGCAATCCCGTCATTTGGAGGAATGCTCATCGAAGTTCTGACCATGTTCATTGTACCTGTGCTCTACTGTGCTTTGAAGGAAATGTGGTTGCGATTCGGAAGGAGTTCCTCATGAACTACAGTGTAGTGCAATTGGATGAAATACAACCGGTAGCCTGTCCCTGCGGCATGTCACGTCGAGCGTTTGTCTCACCGGACAATCCCGTTGCCACGTTGCACATGGTGGAGATTACAGAGGATGCTCGCGTTCACTATCACAAACGCTTGACGGAGATTTATCTCATTCTGCGGGGCGAAGGATTCATGGAACTTGATGGAGAGCGAGTTCCGGTCAAACCGATGACAGCGATCTACATAAAGCCGGGCTGTCGGCATCGTGCAGTCGGTCGAATGCAGATCGTCAACGTTCCGATTCCGGCATTTGACCCGACGGATGAATGGTTCGATTGATCAAGATGGCAGGAGCGTCAGTACATTTTTCTGAGTTTGATGCCGGTGAAGTAGTGCTTCAGAATCTTGTCACACTTCATGCCTCTGCCAGCCATGCCCATTGCTCCGACCTGGCACAAGCCGACGCCGTGTCCAGAGCCAGCACCACGTATCAGAAACGATGCTGGGAATTCCTCTTGGCCCACAGGCTCGATGGTGAAGGCTGCGCTGTAGAGCATGGGTTCGAATAGTCGTCGAATCGGCAGCTCGGGCCCCGCAACACAGGTTCCGTTCTCGCCTTTGAACTCAAGTTCGATGATGCGTCCTGAGATTCCTCTGGCGAGGGGTTTGACGGACTGAATGCGGCCGATGCCCTTGACTTTGGTCACCCATCGCTGAAGATCTTCGGCTGACACGCGCCGTTCCCATCGAAACCGTCTCTTTGCCCAGTCGGGAATCCCAGGGTTGCTCGGGTTGCAGTAGCAGTCCGGCATGGAAGCAATCCATTTGGAAAAGTCATCTTCTCTGGAGAGATCGAGACGAATCCGTTTGCTGCTGTCTGAGATGCCCCTGCAGTAGGGGAGAAAACCCCTTGCTTTCCAGACGTTTTCAGAGTGTTCACTGTGTCCGCCACAGTTGGAAGCATAGAATGCGCCAATGGTCTTGCCTTGGTGGAGCATGGCGACGCCCCGTGTCTCGAAGACCGCCAGGTCAGTCTCCGGCGTGCACATCGTCCTGCCGGTGAAGACCTGACACATGACTGTGGAGCAGATGTCATAGTGGTCACCCGCATAGCGTCGGTCTGCCAGTGCGCTCAAAGTTTCTGTTCGTGCCGCGATCGCCTGAACCTTCTGAGCTTCAAAGGGAGCCTGTGCACCGATTTCCGACGGGACAACTCCACAGAGGTATTGTTCGAGTGGCAGCTGGCAGATACCTGAAAGGTTTCCATTGCTCTGTCTCCGTATTTCCAGAATGCCTTGGTATTTTCTGCCCTCAGGCCATTCGGCGTCGCCCTGCTCGCCAACGACCTTCGACAGCATGCATTCGGCATGTGGTGTTCTGCCCGCAAGCGCTACAAACTCGGGAGCGCTGCCAAGGCTCTGTTGACCCATGCTCCATTCGATGCCCTGCCCAAGAGATCGGAACTGGATCTGTGTGTTCGCGGGAAGGACAGACGTCTGTTCTTGTGACCGAAAACACTGGAATTGTTCGGATGACGTGAAAGTCACCTCCCGCGCATCCGAGAACAAAAGCACTCGCACAATGGGTTCCTGTTGTGGCAGCCTTCTGGGCAGCAGCGCACAACCGAACAGACAGAGAAGCAGCGGAACGAGCACAATGGCGTTTCTCATGGACAAAATCTCCTGTAGCAGAGCCAAATCCGAACTGTGAACCGGAGTCTATTATCAACAAAGAGAAGCAGATTCGTCAACAAGACTCAACCGTTGAATGGTACTGGCTCAGATATGCTGGTGATACAGCCAGGATATGCTTCGGAAGCAGAGCGGAGTCTTCGGAGCAACGCTACCGAAGCCCGCTGTCTGGACGTTCCCGCTTCGGCAGCGTCGCAGAGCCTCTACTACCGAAGCATACTTCGACCGCCTACATAGCAGAGCCAGTACGCTAAATGATGGCCGTGTATCTTCTCGGCAGTCTTCTCTCGTCTCTTTTGCATCTTGCAGATTTCTCTTGATAAAGGGAAATCCCTCATCCTGAAATCTCTTCTTGA
>JAKQFZ010000548.1 GCA_029558215.1 Candidatus Omnitrophota bacterium | reverse complement strand
GACAGCATCCGCCATGATGCGCTTGCCCGTCTCAACCAAAGTGAAGGTGAACTGAACTTCACTCGTGCCAGCGGTCAGTTGAAACTGCCCTAATGACTTCAAGACATTCTGATTGTTCAACGGATTGTAAGCCGCTACCTCAGAGCCACCATCATGAACAACCGTAGTCTGTCCGTTTGTTGTGTTGCTAGTGGAAGTGCCCGTAGTAATGAAGACTTCATACCACTGACTGTTCGCACTGGCCGGCAGCTTGAAGTGTGCTATGCGATTGAAGGCAGAGCCAGCCGTACCGGTTCCGGAGTATCTGCAACCGATTCCTGGAGTCACTCCGCTGGCGGTTGACTTTGCACTTGAGTCTGCGAACGTCCCCGTCTCCGAATAACTTCCGACATTCTGTCCGCCCGTTCTAGACTCCACGTAAATATCCGCTGCCTGCACGGATGCGGCAGCCATCAAGCATACGATACCAAGAACAAATAATGATCTTTTCATCTCTTTCTATTTCCTCATTGAACAAAACTGAATTCCATTGTTACACGGGCAGCTCCTGCCACCCGTACCCAAAATCCCTGAGTATACTAAACACCTACCACCTCCTCCTCGTGGCTATTTTGAGTTCACCTTGTTGTCCAGGGAAAGATGCGGGTCGAAAGGTCACCCTTGGTCTTCTCTGGTTCCGCCACCGAATGGACTCCGACAGTCCGATGATCGCATTCGCTCTTCGATACACCGATTGCGTTTTGCGATCCAACAAAAGAAGTCCCAAATTCAAAAGTCACTATAGCCTAGTGACGAGAGAAATGTCAATACGGTTTAGAATTGTTCCAGAACCCGCATATCATTCTCGAAGAATATACGGATATCGTGAATGCCGAACCGGAGCATCGCCAGCCGTTCAACACCCATCCCAAACGCAAAGCCGGTGTACTCCTCAGGGTCAATGTTCACGTTTCGGAGCACCTGTGGATGCACCATTCCTGAGCCCAGCACTTCCAACCAGCCGGTACCCGAACAGACCCGACATCCGGAGCCGTGACAAATCTGGCAACCGATATCCACTTCGGCGCTGGGTTCGGTAAAGGGGAAATATGAGGGTCGGAAACGAACCGGGGTGTCCTCAGTGTAGAGTTGTCGCAAGAACGCTTCGAGAACTCCTTTGAGGTCGCCGAACGTGATACGTCTGTCCACCAACAGCCCCTCGATCTGGGTGAACATCGGAGAGTGCGTCACGTCGGAATCACAGCGGTAGACTCGACCGGGAGCGACGATCTTGATCGGTGGCCGGTGTTTCTCCATATACCGAATCTGAACCGCCGAGGTCTGCGTCCGCAATAGCAGGCCTCCTTCCAGATAGAAAGTGTCCTGCATGTCGCGCGCGGGATGATGAGGTGGCGTATTGAGCGCCTCGAAATTGTAGTAGTCGGTCTCAATATCGGGACCAAGGGCAACATCGAACCCCATGCCCGCCAGTACATCAATGACCTCTTCGGCCACCTGCCGAAGAGGATGCTTTCTCCCCAACTGAGGAACTCGACCGGGCAGCGTGACGTCCAGAAATTCCTTCTGCGCCTTGGGCTTGGCCGATGCCTTGATCAGGCTCTCAAGCGCCTCAGCACGATTCTCCAATTGGATTCGCGCTTCGTTCAGGGCATGTCCCGCTTCCGGTTTGTCGGTGGCAGACATCTGACCCAGGAGCGCAAACAGATCTCGAAATGCCGATTTGCGGCCGAGATACCGTGCCTTCCACCTGTTGAATAAATCCAAATCCGACACGCTGTCGGATTCCTGCAAGGCACTCTGGACGATCTCTGCTATCTTGGCTTTAAGTTCCGCCAGTTCCATGCGAGTCGTCGTCTCCTGAAATCAGGCAAGGGCTGCCTTCGCCTTTTCCGCCAGCAACGCGAAAGTCTCCGGCTCCGTGATAGCCAGATCCGCGAGGACTTTACGGTTCAGTTCCACTCCCGCCTTCTCAAGCCCCGCGATCAAACGGCTGTAAGAAAGGCCGTTCAGTCGGGCTGCCGCATTGATGCGGGTGATCCACAGACGGCGGAAATCCCGTTTGCGCACCAGTCTGTCCCGATGGGAGTAGGACAGGGCTTTCATAACGGAAATACTGGCTGTTCGGTACTGACTACCGCGCGCGGTCTTGGATCCCTTCGCGTACTTCAGAACCTTGTTTCTTCGCTTTCGCGAGGCAGCAGCATTAGTTGCTCTCGGCATTGTCGCTCATTCCTTCCAAAAGATTTCCCCCTTCGGGGGGAATCAGGGCAGCGGCCCTGAGTGTACTTCTGCAATTGAGGATGATCCCCCTGCACCTGTGCTTCGGGGAATCACCCTATCCAACACCCAACATCTTCTTGA
>JAKQFZ010000542.1 GCA_029558215.1 Candidatus Omnitrophota bacterium | reverse complement strand
TTCGTCGGAGACTCCTGCCGCGCAGGATGCTCGATCTCTATCAGTTCCTCGTCCCTTTGTTTCGGTTCATCGAAAAGGTGAGCGGTCCTCCGGCGGGACTCTCACTGGTAGTAGTCCTCAAGCGAAAAACCCAGGGATAGTGTCTTTTCTGCCTCTTTCCAACTCTTACTTCCCCCAGAAAATCTTTGACAGAGAAGAGGGATCTGTGGGACAGTAGATTATAGATACAATTTCAGGGGGTAGACCATGAGACCCAAATTCGTCTTGACAGCGTTGGTCATTTTGAGTGTGTCCTCTGTCGCGTCTGCGGACTACTCGACGCCTGGAGCGGGAACATCGTATACACTGGCGGACTTGGCACAGATTGCACCCGAGGTGGTCCAGCAGGAGACAGATTTCAACTTCCGCATTCTGGACAAGTTGACCATCGCCGCCAGCGATGAACTGAAAATCTTTGACTCGTTCGTCACAATGGCGACAAGGCAGTCGGTGAAATTGGGTTGGAACAGCACAGACGATTTCATGCCGATTATTGAGATAGAAGGTCGCATACAGGCTGGCAACACGATCTTTCGAGCTGATGTGTCCTCAGAGTATGAGAATGCTCCACATGCGTTGGTGCTCCGAACCAGTCAAAGCGATCAGCCGTCGGGAGTGATTGAAGACTGCACCTTTGAACGGTTTTTCACTGCTATCACGGCACGGCATCCAGGTCAGGTCTTCATAAATTCCTGTCGGTTCAATGAGTGTTACAGCATTGGCGTTCACGCGTTTCAGGAGAGCCACGTCGAAATCTCAGACTGTGTTTTCTACAACTGTGCGGCAGTTTCTGCTGAAGGAACGGTCAAGATCCGGAACTGCCGAGCAGAGGGTGGGGGAATAACTCTATCCAGCATCGGACAAGGGAGTGAAATCGCAGACAATGTCCTTATAGGCCCCGGTCAGTTCGGCCTGCTCGTTGTTGGCACAGTGACACCGACCGTTGAGAGGTGCCAGATTTCTGGCTTCCAATACGGTCTCATCGTCGAAGGTTCAGGTGAAGCGCAGTTTGAGAGCAACAGCATTTGGGGTAACCGATATGGAGCTGTGTTGTTCACTGACTATGCCCGTATCCGAATGAGAAGGAATCAGATTGTGCACAACACAGCGGAGATTCTTGACGCCAAGGGTGCTGTAAGCATGCCGGCGATCTGCATTGACCTCAATGCCACCGTGGATCTCGGCACAACCTCATCACCAGGGTTCAACATC
>JAKQFZ010000535.1 GCA_029558215.1 Candidatus Omnitrophota bacterium | reverse complement strand
CCCTCCCGCAAAAGCCGCCGCAGCGGGACCTACAAGAAAAATCGCGTCCACGTTGGTCGCCATGATCGTTCCGGCGATGATCCAGCGATTCAGCGACCGCCCGGCAAGGAAGAAGTCGTCCTCACGCTTGACGTAGCGGCTCAGGTAGATCCCCAGTACCGCCATCAGTACGACATAGGCAAGAAGCACAACGAGATTCGCCATTTCAACCTCCCTAAGACGGTATCGAACAACCTTGTGTCAAGAGCATATCCACACCGACAGACAAGCGGTCATTACCCGCGTCCGTATACATACATTGATGCGAAAAACCAGAGTCCAAGAGATCCGGTTTCTTAGGAGACATTGGAATGTATAATCCAGAGAAAAGAGTGTCAAGTGACGTGTGTCGCATGTAGTAAGTCCAGACCCTCGCCCATTAACTGAGCCAGTATGTTTCTCTCAATAAGTTCTTGACACTGCAATCCAACTGTGGCATTTGTTTTGAAAATGAGGTAGGCAGCGTTGGCGGTAGCGCGTTTCTGAGTTCAAGCGAGGTTTTCTCGCGTTCTCAGAGACGCCCGGAAGAGGGTGAGAATCCCTCGCGGATGCGCCGCTGTAACCGGAGACGAAACCCGTCATCAGAAGACCCACTGTCGCCCCGCAGCGATGGGAAGGGGACGGGCGGTAGAAAGACCCGGAAGCCAGAAGACGGCTGTCAACGCGCTTCACAGAACTTCTCCGCGAATGAGAAGGTGAAGGTTTGTCCCCTTTGTGCTGGGGACGGTTTCTGGAACCCTCTTCGCGGTTGCGTTGGAGGGTTCTTGTGTTTTCTGGCACAGACCTGATCAAAGCAACTGCGGAATGGTTTCACACCGACCGAGCAACTGCCCTATCCGACAGCGATGGGAATCGGGAACACTCCTTTTCAAGCCGAAACACGCTCTTTGGGGCAAAGTAAGCGGCTCTGTTTTTCAGCCTGCCTCACAAACACAGTGAGCCGGAAGGCTCGAAAAGGAGAGAGAGATGCGTTTTGTCAGGCGAGGTTTGTCGGGTTTCACTTTGATTGAGTTGCTTATTGTAGTGGCAATTATCGGGATACTGGCTGCGATAGCAATTCCGAATTTCCTGCAGGCGCAGATTCGGGCAAAAGTCTCGCGGGCAGAAGCAGACATGCAGACCATCGCAGTGGGACTGGAGCAATATCACGTTGACTGGAATGCCTACCCCGATGCAATGCGCGTCGGCTATGAGGAAAAGCTGTCCGTTCTGACGACACCGGTTGCCTATCTTTCTTCGGTTCCGGATTCGGCATTTGCGGGATGGCTTCCCTGGGGAGAACCCAGACCAACGAAGATCTACTACTACCAGACCCGAGCCGCCTGCGACTGGATGGACGCTCAGGGCTGGGGCAGCAACACTTGGCTCCAGTACGACGCAACTTCCCGCAGGATGTGGTATTTGTCATGCGTCGGGCCGGATGCTCTCTTTGATCAACCTTGGACTGGAACTCCTGGATGTAATCATCTCGTTTACGATCCAACAAACGGTGTTTCATCAACCGGCGACATCATCCGAACCGGACCATAGTCTACTTCCGGTTGGATGAACGGTGTGGGGGATTCTTCGCGCTCCTGGGAAAATCGAACACACGGGCAGAGACAATCCCCTCCACACCGTCCCCCAGCAGGAGAGAGCACGATGACATACCGTGGTAACTGCCTTTCAGCCGCATCCCACAAAGAGGCCACTCAATCGGCTCCATCACACACACTGACAGCACACACCAACATATCCTTGCATCATTCAGATGATCATGATATGAAAAATGTCGGAGAAGTTTGAACTGAGATATTCGGTGAGTCTATCTGACTGCATTGTCATGGAAAAGGATTTGACACGCGTTCCGGGAAACTGTCTTGTCAGAAAGTTATGGAATACCACGTTGATCGGGTGTTCTCGCAGATGTTGTTGTGTCTTGCTGCTGTTGCCGGGTGTCACTGGCATTTCTCATAGTCAGCCTCTCGCATCTTCCTTTCCAACGATCTCCAGCTGGTTGGTGGCAGCACTTGCCTCAGCGATTCTGGCAAGTGTGCTCGGCTTCGTTTGGCTGCGAAAGAGATCAGAGGAAGCAAAGGCCAGGAAATTGGCGCCACGACAGGTCGCCTGCAGCGTGGAGACTTCGCTGGTGGCAATTGCCGAGAGCATCTGCTGCAAGCAGTACGATCTGGACGCGGTCTTCGAAGAGTATGTTCGCAGGGCATCTTCATTCTCTCTCGGTTCAACAGCGAGTCTCTGGATCAGCGAAACGGATGACAGGATTCGATGTATATGCGACATCAGCAATGGAGGCGAAAAGCGGAGTTCCAAGAAGAGTTCTGTTGGAACACCCATAGACCTCTCGGCTGCGGCAGGAGTTAGAAGCGATATTGCTTTCTCAGACAACAGCCATAACAAGGAGATGAACGCTCTAAGGCAAGCAGGCATTCTTTTGCCGCAAACCCGCTCCTGCCTCTTGGTACCTTTGAAGAGCAAGGGGACAAGAACGGGCTTCGCGCTTCACGAGCGTTTCGAGGCCCCCGAACAATGGAACGAGAACGGGCTTCATTTCGTAAGGTCTGCCTCAGGTTTCCTCGCCTACGCGATAGAAGAGAAGCGCATTCACGAGTCTCTTGAGGAACTGCGTCGAACAGACAAGGACTATCGTGCCGCAATTGAGAATACTTCGGGCGTCCCATACCGTTTGCTCTTGCCGGAACGCCGATACGCGTTCATCGGCAGCGGACTTGAGAGATTGATTGGCATTTCCCGAGATGAGTTCACTCTTGACCGACTCAAGCAGTCCATTCGCGAAGTCGTTCTGATGGATGCCGAGGGGCCTCACGATCCGGATCAATACAAAAAAGCGTTTGCCGACGGCAAACTGACGCAATACCGTGCCGATCTTCTTGTTGAAACGGCCGATGGCGGTTTGAAGTGGCTCAGCGACTGCTCGGTGCCGGTCTATGACAGTTCGGGAACCGTTGTGGGCTCGCTGGGAATACTTCAGGACATCACCAGCCGCAAACTTGCCGAGCGGGATCTACTCAGGAAGAATGCCCGACTGAGGACACTTAATGAGATTGCGAAGCTGACTTCAGGAAGGATGTTGCCTGAGGAACTCGCCGAAAAGATATTCAATGCCGTCCACCACACAATCGCCTGTGATGCGTTCTTCCTCAACCAGTATCGGGAACGAGACGACGCACTCCGACGCCTGAAGTATTACGATACAATTGATGGTGTGATTCAGGAAGTTCAACCTCGGGATCCCGCCTTCGAACTCAAGCCCTACACCAAGTCCTGCGCCAATGAACTGAGAGAGGTACTCCTGGAAAGAAGACCCGTGATGATTCTCAGATCTCCAGATGAATTGGTGGAAAGCGGTTTGGTTGTTTACGGCAGTGATCGGCGTTCTGCCTCGTTGTTGTTTGTGCCTCTGGTTGCAGGAGACCAGTGCGTTGGATTGATGTCTGTTCAAAGCTACCAGTATTCAGTATACAGCCAGGAAGATCTGGATTTCCTTGTTGCCGTCGCCCAGCAGACAGGCCCTGCGTTTGAGGCAGCCATACTGAGCAAGGAGATTCTTGACCGCGAACAGGCGCAGAGATGCTTCAGTGAGAAACTGACTGCACTGATCCAGGTCACGAGTGAACTTGCATCTGCGGAGTCGCTTGATGATCTCTGCCGAGGTGCGGTGGAACTGGGTCGCAGCCGCTTGGGGTTCGACCGAGTCAGTCTGTGGCTTCTGACCGAAGAGCCCCATACGGTGGAAGGCACCTTTGGAACGGACGAGTTCGGAAAAACGCGTGACGAAAGGGATGTGAGGCTCAGACTGGATCCGAACCTGCCTTCCTGTCGCGTTCTCTCGGGTGATGATTCACTGATCCTCAAGGAAGACTGGGAGCTCTACAATCACCTGCATCAGGTGGTGGGAAAGGGCTGTTACGCCGTGGCAGCTGTCTGGGATGGAGACCGCGTCATCGGCTTTTTGAGCACGGACAATCTTCTGACGAGACAAAACATATCAGAGTACCAGACAGAGATTCTGAGGCTTTACGGTTCAGTCTTGGGCACCCTCTATTCCAGAAAGCGCGCAGAACAGCAGTTGCGACATTCTGAGCAGATCTACCGAACGGCGATAGAATGGGCTTCCGGCGTCCCCTATCAGTTTCGCGTTGGAGATGGTCAATTCGATTTCATCGGTTCAGGTCTGGAATCCCTGCTGGGCATCTCAGCCGAGGAGTTCACTCCCGAACGATTTGAGGCAATGATTGTTGAACAGACTGTCACTGACCCAAGAGGGCCGTCCGATCCGTCTGAGTACCGCGAATCTTTTCTGGATGGTGTACTCACACACTACAGAATGGATGTGAAGGTTCGCTTGGCAGACGGTCAGGAGAAATGGTTGTCTGATACCCAGGTTCCCTACTTTGACACTTTGGGAAGGGTGGAAGGGTCTTTGGGAATTCTTCAAGACATCTCCGACCGCAAAAAGGCTGAGGAAGACAAGCACCGTCTGGAGACAAGAATTCTGCATGCCCAGAAACTGGAGAGCCTTGGAATTCTCGCGGGCGGCATCGCACATGACTTCAACAACCTGCTCATGGGAATGCTGGGTCACGCAGACCTGGCGCTTTCTCAAATGCCGCGAGAATCTCCGGCGCGCGAGAACGTCACCCAAATCGAGACCGCAGCACTGCGCGCCGCGGATTTGACGCGACAGATGTTGGCATATTCCGGCAAGGGGCAGTTCCTGATCCAGCCTCTGAATCTCTCCAAACTCATCGAGGAGATGGTTCATCTGCTGGAAGTCAGCATTTCCAAGAGGGTCACACTGCGTTTCAGTTTTGCGCAGAACCTGCCTTCTGTGCTGGGGGATCCAGGTCAACTTCGGCAGGTCTTTATGAACTTGATCCTGAATGCTTCGGATGCGATTGGAGACCACGACGGTGTCATCTCCGTCACCACAGGCATTGTCAAGGCCGATCGGGACTACCTCGCCCAGACCTATTTCGACGAGAATCTGCCTGAAGGGGAATACGTCTATGCCGAGGTTTCAGACACAGGTTGTGGCATGGACAGAGAGACAATCAGGCGGATATTCGACCCGTTCTTTACCACCAAATTCACGGGACGCGGGCTCGGACTGGCAGCCGTTCTGGGAATCGTCCGAGGCCTCAAAGGTGCCATCCGAGTTTACAGTCACCCGGGGGCAGGAAGTACCTTCAAAGTGCTCTTGCCATCCTGTGATGCCCGAGTTTTGGCGGCTGATCAGGAAGAGACGCAGTTGGAGATGTGGAGAAGCGATGGAGTCATCCTCGTTGTGGATGACGAGGAATCTGTTTTGACCGTTGCACAGCGCGCCCTTGAGCTGAGGGGTTTCAGTGTCTTGACCGCCAAAGATGGACTCAAGGGTGTCGATCTTTTCCGACGCCATGCCGAGGAGATTCGACTTGTTCTGCTTGACATGACCATGCCTCTCATGGACGGAGAGGAAGCCTTCTTCGAGATGAAGAAGATCAAGGCCGATGTTCCCGTTATCCTGTCCAGTGGCTACACCGAACAGGAAGCGACCAATCGGTTTCACAGCAATGAGTTGAGCGGTTTTATCCAAAAGCCCTACAGACCCATCGACCTGATCAAGAAGATCAAAGCGCTTCTGGAGCAGAAACCCTGAGCAGGTGAACACCTGCGGGCGCGTGGGCTATCTGAACCTTCTCCCTGGCGGAAACACCTCTCCCAACTCGAAACGCAGGATGAGTCTCACAGCCTACGCACGAGAAGATTTGACGTTCAGCCTCGCAGCACCCTTGCTCTTTGAGGTTCCCAGAGGTCTCTCGGAAGCAAGCCGCTTTTTGGCAGCTGATATTTCCCTGCGATATTGAGGAAGCCACTGCGCCTGCGCGACGAGCATCTCGTCCACCATCTGCCAAATCTCAGGCGGGTTGCACACGGCTGCCGTCAAGGGATCATGCAGCACTGCCTGCTTGAGCAACGTGATGTTACCGCTGACCGCCGCTTCCATTCCCATTTCCTGAACCCGAACACTTGCCTCACACGTTGCGGCACAAGCCAAGGGCAGTTCTCCGATCACGGGAGTGTTAATGCCAAAACCGTCCACATAGCCAGGCACTTCGACAATGCACCCTTGAGAAAGATTCGTGATAATCCCCTGGTTGCGAACATTGAAATGGCCACGATAGATTCGACCTGTCTCCATGGCTTCGATGATATGGCTGCCATGCTCACGCGAACGAGACTCTGGTGAGAAAGCTCGAACGGGTTCCTTGAGCCACTTGGGAGCCTCGGTTTCGAACCAGTCTCGGGTTTCCAGGCAACTGCGCAGATAGCCTCCGGTCTCACCCCCCGGCCAGATGGAGAGATCTATCCACTGACGAATCTCCTTGGGACGCTTTCGATACCAGGGAACATATTCCGAAAGATGCCCGTTGGTCTCTGTGCTGAAATACCCAAAGCGTTCCAACATATCAATGCGAACTTTCTCCGACTTGGAATAGACTGGATGCCTCCTGAATGCCTCAAGCAGTTTGGGGAGCATATCTCTGCCCTCGTGCATGACTCTGATAAACCAAGTCTGATGGTTGATACCTGCAGCCGTCACATCAAGTTCACGCCACGGAATGCCCAGTGCTTCCGCGATAATCGCATGGTTTCCCTCCACACCGTGGCAGAGACCGACAGAATTCACCCCTCCATACTTCATACACGCCCATGTGTTCATCGCCATGGGATTTGAGTAGTTCATGAAGAGCGCATTGGGTTTGGAAACCTCGCGAATGTCCCGACAGAAATCCAGAAGCACGGGAATCGTTCGCTGAGCGTACATGATCCCGCCAGGGGCAAGTGTATCGCCAACGCACTGATCAACGCCATACTTCAAGGGGATGTCAATATCGAGTTTGAAGGCATCCAAGCCTCCCACACGCACCAGCGAGAAAACATAGTCGGCTCCCTCAAGTGCCTTCTTTCGATTGGTGGTGGACAGAATTCGAGCAGGAACTTTGTTCTCGGTAATATCCCGCTTTGCCAGCTGAGTCACAATATCCAAATTGCGTCTGTTGATGTCCGTAAATGCAAAGAGGGTGTCCTGCAATTCGGGAACTGTAAGAATGTCCCGCATCAGTGTTCGCGTGAATCCAATACTCCCGGCTCCGATCATCGCTACTTTGATTGCCATCGAACTCTCCTTTTGCAGCGCGCAGGCTGCCAATCCATCGCGTCTAAACGTCGCTATGCTGACAGTGTCTTCTCGATGAAGGCTCGAACCGCACCCGAGTCGTTGTCCAGTATCTCGCACCGAGTCGGCAGTCCCGCCAAAGCATCAATATCTGGATGACGAGCAACCGACTCACCAGTCGCTTCTCGAATGGCTTCTGGAAACTTTGCCGGATGTGCCGTTGAAACACAGACCAGTGGATCGCCTTCCAAACCGAAATCCTCGGCAACATGAACTCCGACCGCAGTATGCGGATCCAGGACGTACCCGTAGTCTCGGTAGTACTTGGCGATGGTCTCGAGCGTTTCGGCATTGGTCGCACTCTTGGAAACCATCTGTGAATCAACCACTTCGCCCTCTCGCAGATCGAGTTTAAGAGAGCCTGTTGACGCGAAACCTTCCATCAGCAACCGAAGGCGTTTGGGGTCACTCCCAACCCGGTGGTAGAGATAACGCTCGAAATTGCTGGACACCTGAATATCCATGGCTGGCGAATACGTCTGTGCCACTGTTCCCCGAGAATAGACACCCGTATTGAAGAATCGGGCAAGAATGTCGTTCTCATTGGTCGCCAGAATCATCTGGGAAAGATTCAGTCCCATCCGCCCCGCATACCAGCCGGCAAGAATGTCGCCAAAGTTCCCCGTGGGAACACAGACGCGCGTCTGTGTCGTACCCGTGATTCGCTGCACATGAAACGCGCTGTAGAAATAGTAGACGATCTGCGCGAGAATCCGAGCGAAGTTGATGGAATTCACCGACCCGATGGAATGCCGTCGCTTAAAATCGAGATCACTGGCTAGCGACTTCATGATGCGCTGGCAGTCATCGAAACTTCCCCGAACGGCGATGTTGTGAACGTTGGCGTCCAGAACCGAGGTCATCTGCCTTTCCTGGATTTCGGAGACGCGCTTGTGCGGGTGCATGACAAAGATGTTGATTCCAGCCCGTCCGCGAACCCCGTAGATGGCCGCACTGCCGGTATCGCCACTGGTCGCACCGAGAATGTTCAGGTGTCCACCCGTCTGACCAAGTATGTGCTCGTAGAGGTTCCCAAGAAACTGCAGCGCGACATCCTTGAAGGAAAGCGTAGGCCCATGAAAAAGTTCCAGGATGAAAAGGTCACCAACACGGACAGTCGGCGCGACTTCCGGATGAAACGTGCCCCGATAACTTCTCTCAATGAGACTTCTCATCACGTCAGTTGGAATATCCGTCGCAAAGAGAGAAAAGACTTCTTGTGCCAGTTGGAGATAGTCGAGTTTTCGCCACGACTGCAATCGGTCGCGTGCGTCCGGTATAGACTCAGGAATCAGCAATCCCCCATCGTCAGCAAGACCCATCAAAACGACCTGCTGAAAAGAGAGAGGCTCCACACCACCACGAGTTGAAATGTACTTCATGTTTCAGTCCTTTCGGCTATCACAGCACTCCAACAATGAGTCTCATTTATACCATGAAACGGAAAATGGTAAAGCAGTCGCCAACCGCTTCTTCATCCAAGAGATTTCCCAGAGCCAACCAGCCAGTCCACCCATCGCTGGAATCCGTCGCCCGTTCTGGCGGAGACAGGAAAGACAAGACATCGAGGCTGAACCGAAAGGACGTTCATCTTAATCTGCTCCACCGAAACGTCCAGATGCGGCAGCAGATCCGTCTTGTTCAGGATCACCGCGTGTGCTGATCGAAAGATCACTGGGTACTTCAGGGGCTTGTCTTCGCCTTCAGTCACACTGAGAACAACGACTCGGAACGACTCACCCAGGTCAAAACCTGCAGGACAGACCAGATTCCCCACATTTTCTATAAACAGAATTTCTCTATCCTCCAAGTTCAGGGAACAACACGCAGAGCACACCATGCTGGCATCCAGGTGACAGGCGTTGCCGAACCGGTCTGTGTTGATCTGTACCACCTGAACTCCTTTGTCCGACAATCGCTGTGCATCGTTCGTGGTGGCGATGTCTCCCTCGATAACCGAAACGCCGATAGTGCGGTCACGAAGAGAAACGCAGGTTCTCTCCAGCAGCGACGTTTTCCCTGAGCCTGGAGTTCCCATGAGATTGATGACGAGAACGCCCCGCCTCGCAAACTCAAGACGATTGGACTCTGCCACTGCGTCGTTGGCCTTCAGGATCTTCTCGACTACGAGGATCTCTTTCATTTGAACTCTGCCTTCTTAGGTCTGACTGAACAGAATGAGCATTCCTGCCATGTTCCATTGCTGCTTGTCAAGTCAGCAAGCTGGAAGTCAAGAATGACTTCTGGTATCAATCCCACGTACGAGACATGATGGTGTTCTTCGACAGAAAGGTTGAGTGAAAATGCCAACGTACGATTATGAATGCACGAAATGTGGTGCACGCTTTGAGGTCTTTCATGCCATGGGCGATCAGAAGGCTCGCAAATGTACCAAGTGTGGCAAGTCAGCCAGGAGACTCATCAGCGCAGGAGCTGGAATCATCGTGAAGGGCGCCTCAGGCGGACTCAGCTGCTCTGCGGAAAGGTG
>JAKQFZ010000534.1 GCA_029558215.1 Candidatus Omnitrophota bacterium | reverse complement strand
GCGTGCCCTTCCTGAGCGCGGCAGTATCCCGAAGCCAACGTACAGCACTATCAGCATGAAAACCCATTGGATACTCCTTTATCGTCGGTCATATTTTCTTATTTTGTCTTTTCTGTCAACTGGTTCGCTGAAACTGAATTCGCTGACTGATAAAGGGTCAGCATGCCCGGCAATTCAGCAAGCACACTGACCCTTCTTCTCAGCTCATCATCCCCAGTATTGCTCCGCCCACTTTCTGCAGCCTGAACCTGCTTTCCGCACTCAGCAACTCATATTGGCTGCTTTTCGTGTACACGTTGACGATTGCAAACATAGTAAACCCAAGCTCTTCTCTCAGCGCCCAATCGACTGCTTCCTTCTCTTCCTTCCGCAACTCAAACTGCCGATTGAAGCTTTCGATTGTTGCCTCGGGATTGTCCACCTTCGTTCCCAGTGAAATCGCAAAGCGCTCTTTCTGCTGACCAACGCCTGATCTGAGCGAGTTCAAGACCCCCGGGAGATTTGAAAGGAGCTTATCGGAAACATGCCTGTAGGATGCAGAAAAGCTTGTCTTCGAAACCATCCCGTTCGTGCACACCAACCGCAGAATGAATGCTGAGATGGACAGAGCTGCCAGACCCACTTCCGAGTTGGAAACTGAGATTCCAGGAGTCATCCTGTCACCGTTGATCCGGAAAGTTTCCCGCTCATCCGGGACACTGACCAGCATGAACTCGTCATCCAGCGAGCATTGAACCCGAGTGTTAGGTCGGTATCCCAGATCCAGCAACCTATCTAATATCTGCTTATTGTCGGTGGGGATGTACCGTGGTGTGAAAATCGACCGTATTTCGTTCCCATCGAATCTGAAAAACAGCTTCTCCCGCTTCTCGTTCTTCATCCAATAGTTCAGATGATTTCTCTGAAGATCTGGTGGACATTTCCGCAAATAGTTGATTGGGATTCCCAGTCGGTAACAAATGCTCTGCTGCGCCATGTTTCGCAACCTATGGGGCTCGCCAGAGATGCAGATTGTTTCTAGGTCGTTGAAAGAGACGTCATCGACAGAAATCATCTTGTCATGATGCGACCTAGCCATGTTAGCTACTCGATCACAGACCTTCTCAAGAGTCGTCATGCTGGACATGTCTCTTCTACCTCCTTTCTCGACCTAGCGTTAGGTTGTCTTCTCTTTGCTTTGGGACGGGTCTTTTGATCAGGGGAATTCGCCCGAATGTCAGTTATGATTTCAGGATCGGTTTCATCCAACTGCTCGCTTGGGGTTTCCGTTTCATTCTCATCGACGAGAATTCCCGGTTGCCCCAGATCGAAGAGAACGATACTGACTGGCAGATTGATGACGGGGGAAAGCTGCTCCATTTCCTTCTGAACCAGTTCCCTGGTACTCCCGAATGGCGTTTTATCGCTCCTTCTGCCATTGAGGAGCAAGACGCCTGCGTCAACCCTTTGTCGTGCAAACCCGATCTGCAGTCTCAGGAGACCCTCCAGGATGAATTCGTAGACGTTGAGCGATCCATCTATGGCGATGCCGTTCGACAGCCCCTTGTAGAAGTCCCGCCTCCCGTCCAGGATGTTCAGGGGTTCCTTCCTCCAGTGCATCTCCTCGAGCGTCTGCCTCAGCAGCTCCCCCCTGTGCAGGGTTCCGAACAGGGCGTCGTCCATGTACTCAAGGGTTGTCAGTAGGTGCTTCTCCATCTTCTTCTTTTTCAGAATTTTGTCAGCCTCATAAAAGTGTAATAATTCAAATGACATAGCAGTTGCTCCTTTCTTCTAATTGATTGGTTCAGATACACGTAGGGGAAGGTCAAAATTGATCCTTCCCCATTCGAGATAGGGTTTAAGGGAGATCTCTTGCTGTGGACAGTTTTAGAAGGTTCTGGAGGGGTTTATGGGTCCTGTTTGACCCCCATTGCTTCATCCAGGAAGATGGAGCGCTTTGAGGGTTGCCCCAGATAGGTATGCGACCAACTGAGAAAGAGCAGCTTCATTGCTCGGGACATGGCAACGAAGCAGATCCTCCGCTCCTCCTCAATATCCCCCTTCTTGGAAGGGAGTATCCCCTCGACCAGTCCGACCACGAAGACGACAGGAAACTCCAGTCCCTTCGCTTTATGTATGGTCATCAGGGATACCCCCTCTTCGTCATTTGTGCTCTCGTCCTGGAAGGTCTCCGTGTATTCAAGAAATGCCTTGATGCTGGAGAACCTGGTTGCAGCGAGTTGCAGTTGATTGAGGTTCTGGATCTTGGAGTCATCCGGTGTGGGGATATCCTCATCGGTCACGTAGCGGTCATAGTCGAGGTTGTTTCTGAGGAGATTGATGACTTCGGCTGGGTGCAGGGTATGGGCAAGCTGGGTCAGGGGGTCCAGGAACGAGACGAGCTCCTTCACGTTCTTCCGGATAAAAGGGGTATCTGGTCTGAACGCTTTGAGAGCTTCATAGAGATGGACCCCCTTGCTTGCAGCCTCCTCCTCAAGCTGTGTGATGACCTTCCTGCCAATGTAGCGAACGGGGACATTCAGGATGGACAGAAGTGCCTCGTCGCCGGCATCCGAGTTCGGGTCGGAGATGACCCTGAGGTAGTCCAGGAGCTTCTTGA
>JAKQFZ010000525.1 GCA_029558215.1 Candidatus Omnitrophota bacterium | reverse complement strand
AGGCACACGTCACACGAGCGATGGGCATCAGACATCTACGGGATGCTGTGGATGAGCTTGCTTTGACTCTTGCATCCGCGGCAAGAGACTGGACGAGCGCTTCGGCAATGTATATCATCCGCTCTGACTGCCGTTGGGCTTATCTTTGACAGAAACGAGGACTTTTGATGACCAGCAAAGAACGTATGCAGGCAGCATTGGATCGAAAACCGACAGACAGACTGCCGGTTTCTATCGCCCCTTGGGGTGCAACGGTCGAGCGGTGGCGACGGGAAGGCCATATCGGAGCCAACGAGGATGTCTGTGAGCATTTCGGGATGGACTATGTTGGGGGAGGCTGGTTCAACAGCACCGTCAGGCTCGATTTTGTACCGGTCACCATTGAGGAAACCGATGAAACCATCCTTCAACTGGATGGTAATGGCGCCACACTTCGACGACACAAACTTCACGACAGCACACCCGAGCATGTCAACTTCGAGGTCAAAGATCGCACCACATGGGAACAGTTTGCCAAACCGCATCTGATTGATGTTGACCGACGAAGAATTCCCTTCGAAGGATACCGCCAGGCAAAGGCTTCCGCCAAGGAGCGGGAGAAGTTCTTCTTCTGGGTGGGCGTTGCTCCCTTTGAGCAGATGCACCCCGTATGCGGCCATGAGTACATGTTGTTGGGCATGGCAGATGACCCCGATTGGGTCCGGGATATGGTGGATACATACACCAATCTGACGCTCAATCACATGAAGCTTCTCTTTGCTGAAGAGGGTATTCCCGACGGCTTCTTCTTCTACGAAGACATGGGCTTCAAGGCGAGGCCTTTCATGTCTCCCACCATGTACAGAGAGATCGTTCAGCCCGGCCACAAACGTCTGTTCGATTACGCACACTCGCTGGGGTGCAGAGTGATGGTTCACTCCTGCGGCTATGTTGAGCCTTTGGTTCCGGGCATGATCGAAGCAGGCATGAACTGCCTTCAGGCAATGGAAGTCAAAGCGGGGATGGATCTACCGACGCTTTATCGAAAATTCGGTGACGTGATTTCTTTCTGCGGCGGAATAGATGTTCGCACACTGATCTCCAACGACCGCTCGCTCATAGATGAGGAACTCACCAGAAAGATCACGCCGGTCATCAAAGGCGGCGGCGGTTACATCCTTCACACGGATCATTCAGAGCCACCCGAAATCAACTATGAGACCATGCGGTATTTCATCGAACGTGCGCAGCAAGTGGCAAATGACGCGAAAGCATCTTAGCTGATAGTCAGAAACCAGAGAGAGACGCTTTCCGTCCGAGCAAGTGTCACCCCCCATCGCGGACAAAGCACAACGGGGTCAAGCCCATCAGTGGACTTGACCCCGTGATCCTCTGTTGAGACGCTCGCCTGAGCCTAGACGGACTTCACCGTCTTGACAGAAGGCACCCGCTCTTTCAGGAAGACTTCGACGCCCTGCTTCAGAGTCTGAACCGCGAAAGGACATCCGGAACACGCACCCTTGAGGCGCACGTTGACCGTTCCATCATCCTGAACGTCAACCAGTTCGATGTCTCCACCGTCTGCCTGAAGTTTCGGCCGGATTTCTTCCAACGCCGATTTGACCTTCTCCAGCATCGTAGTTGTTTCTGTCATGATACTCCTTGCGAGGAATGGCTCCGTGTTCATGAAACAACACGGAGCCGTCCTTCGAACTTACTTCTTCTTCGAGGCCTTCTTATCCTCGATGGATGCATGGGCTGCCGCCAGTCGTGCAATCGGAATCCGGAATGGAGAACAGGACACGTACGTCATGTTCACACGATGGCAAAACTTGACGGACTCATAGTCGCCACCATGCTCACCGCAGATTCCAACCTTCAGATTCGGACGAGTTGCCCGACCGCGCTCGATACCATACTGGATCAACTGACCCACACCCACCTGATCGATTGTCTGGAACGGATCGTCTGCCAGTATCTTCTTGCTGAGATAGTCGGGCAGGAAGCCGCCGATATCGTCACGGGAGAAGCCAAAGCCCATCTGCGTCAAGTCATTGGTTCCGAAGCTGAAGAACTCAGCCGTCTCAGCCATCTCGTTGGCTGTCAAGGCCGCGCGGGGAATCTCAATCATCGTTCCGTAAAGATGCGGGACGGATTTTATGTTGAACTTCTTGCAGACTTCCGCGTGAATCCGATTCACCAGCGCCTTCTGATCTTCGAGCTCATTCTTGGTGCAGGTGACCGGAATCATGATCTCGGGAAAAGCCTTTTTCTTTTCCTTGATCAACTCGGCCGTCGCTTCCAGAATGGCTCGAACCTGACATTCGGTCACTTCGGGATAAGTGATTCCCAGTCGAACGCCACGGTGACCCATCATGGGGTTGCTCTCACGCAGCCCTTCGGCTCGCTTGTTCAAGGCCTCAAGAGAGATTCCCAAAGCCTCCGCCAACTCAGCCAACGCTTTCGGCTGATGCGGCACAAACTCATGCAGCGGCGGATCGAGCGTTCGAATCGTGACCGGATAGCCCTTCATGGCTTCCAGCGTCGCCTTGATGTCCGCCTTCATGAAGGGGTAGAGCTCATCCAGCGCCTTTCGACGCTCTTC
>JAKQFZ010000521.1 GCA_029558215.1 Candidatus Omnitrophota bacterium | reverse complement strand
TCAAGAAGGAAGGCATCACCGCCGACGATTCGTATCGAGGGTTGGTGGAGAATGTAAGATGGGCGGAGTAGGTTGGGGCGATACCTTCCTCGAGTTCTTCTCTCAGGACATGGGCAAGTTCGGCAACGGACTCAAGGAACGAGGTGAGAAACACCTCGGGATCCAGAACTGGGAGAAGGAAGGCAACGACTACAAGAAAGCTGTCATCCAACAGAACAAAGAGTACAACAAAGAAGTTCGTAAACTCATACGAAAAGCGCGCCGTGAGGGAGACGAGGAGACGGCACTCTCTCTCGAGGCAACTCTTCGTGACGAGTTCGCCGGGTTCGATGTCTTGCCCGCACCGATGCGGAACAAGTACAACGCGACGGATACCCGTGTAACTTCACGACTGGACAATGAGATTCTCCAACCCAAGGAGAACGAGGCTGCCGTTGCCATGCTGCTCAATGCAACATGGGATCTTGCACGGATGGAACGTGAAGGTCTTCCGGTCTCTGCTCACCGTCTCAAGATCGTCAACAACGCAGTCACCAACAAGATTCGTCAGATGACTGCGCTGCTCAAGAAGCAGCCGGAAGTACAGCAGGTTCTCAAGGGGTTCTATCACACCTACTCTCCAGAGAACCTCCCGATCGTACGCGGTGAGATCGTCGACAAAGAGTTGATGCTCCACTACTACAAACCGATCGAGTTCAACGTGAAGTCGAGTCCCTTCCTCGAGCATCTATCCCTCGCACTGGACAACTACCCAACGGGGAGAACGGAGAGCAAGAAGCCTTCCTATGCACAGGATCAACTATACCTGCTCTCAGACTTTGACCCTCGAGAAGATGACGTCCTTGAGATCAAGACGCTCAAGAAACAGACGCGCACTCGAGCTCAGTGGATCTGGTACTACATCGCCAAGATTCGTGAGTATCGAGATCTTAAGTCCAAGTTTCTGGATCCTTACCTCATCTATGAGGTTAACGGACGTCTACACACTACCTACAAACTTGGAAAGGTCGTCTCCATTACAGAAGGTTCTGGCGCGGATCTCTCTGGTGGTACTGAGACCGGCCGTCTGGCGAGCGCAGATCCTAACCTTCAACAGCTGAAGCATTACATCTGGTTGAGATGGTGCATCTGTGCACCGAAGGGGTGGGTCCTCGTTGAGCTCGACTACTCTCGTATCGAGCTCGTGTTCTTAGCCTGGAGAAGTGGCGACCCCAATCTCAAGGCAGCCGTGGCACCCGGGAATGATCCTCACAAGATCATGGGTATCAAGATCGGTATGCTCCGTGGGCTCATCAACAGTCCCGAGGAGTTCGAGACTCTTCCCGAGTCTGTACAGTTCTGGCTCCGTGACAAAGGGAAGAAGGCCAACTTCGGTAAGGTCTACGGAGAGAGCGAAGCAGTCTTTGCCAAGAGAAACAACCTGGCACTGGAAGACGCTGTGCTCATCTTCCAGGCATACGATGAGCAGTTCCCCGGAGTGAAGATTCTCTTCGACGAGCTCGATGCTCTCATAGCAACGGGTGCTCCTCTGATCAGCTGCTACGGTCGTAAGCGATACTTCGAGTTCACGGGTGACAAGAGCACTGATGAGCACATTGCTCGTGAGCTGCACAACATGGATATCCAGGGGCCGTCCACGGATACGACACTCACGAAACTTCACGAGATC
>JAKQFZ010001246.1 GCA_029558215.1 Candidatus Omnitrophota bacterium | reverse complement strand
CGATGTGGATGGGGACTCGCTTCGAGCGACTGTCCGACGGGCAGCACAGTGTCTTCTTGAACGAGGATTTCCTGCTCCGCGAGTGGGAGTGATTGCGGGTTCAGGGATCAGCGGTGCGATCACGGGACTTCTCGCCGACCCACAGAGGGCGGATGCCGCAGAGCTTCCAGGGGTTCCATCAGTCCAGGTTCTCGGACAGTCTAACCACTTGACGGCAGGCAGAGTGCAGGGGATTCCGATTCTGGTTTTTGGGGGCAGGAAACATCTCTACGAACAGGTGCCCATCCACGAGGTGATCTTTCCCATTCTTTTGCTTGCGGAGTTGGGTGCGGATGGGGTCATTCTGACCAACGCAGCAGGAGCAGTGAATCCGAATTTTCATGTCGGTCAGATGATGTTGATCAGAGACCACATTGACTCATCGTTTGGGCAATTTGCGGATGAACTCTGGCAGGTGCTTCAAGGTTTCGAACCGATGGGCTCGTCTGGTTGTCCCTATGACGTCGAGTGGTTGTCAGCAGCGGCGGCAGAGGCTCGTTCTCAGCACGTTGACTGCGCCGAAGGGATTTACTGCTTCAACCGAGGGCCTTTCTATGAGACCCCGGCTGAGGTCATCGCCTGTCGCCACATGGGTGCGGATGCCGTGGGCATGTCCACCGTTCCTGAAGCGATAGCAGCGCATGCGCTGGGCTTGAGAGTTCTTGCGGTATCCCTTCTGACAAATATGGCTACCGGCATGACCTCTCAAGCACACAGCCACGATGAAATCACCCGACAAGCAGCGAAAGCGCACAGAGATATTGCCCAACTTCTGGACAGCCTGCTGAAGCACAGACTGACCGGAGCTGCGATTGACACAGCAGATGGATTTCAAACCCACAACACTTGAGCGAACTCATTGACGGATGATTTGGGATCAACTACATTGATCTTACGGTACGTACCTGTTGTGAAACAATCCTCTTGGTGCACTCTTTCGTCATTGGGGAGTTCGCCAAGGCTAGAGACAGAGCACTTCACGCAACAGAGCGATTGTCGAGACCCAGGGAAGAGCCACTGTACTACCAGACGTCAATCCTGAGTCCCTCGACCTGTTGGAAATGAATATCTCGAGCCACCAGAGACATCTCATGTTGACGAGCGATCGCCGCGATCCAGATGTCATTTTCAGGGATAGGTGTTCCCTTCCGCCTGAGACCTTCCTTGACTTCTCCGTAAAAGCGAGCGGTTGTTCTGTCGCACATCAGAACAGATGTGCTGGAAGCGAACTCTTCGATCCGAGCCACATTTGCGGCAACCTGCGACGACTTCTTTGCGCCGTAATGGAGTTCTCCGAGAACAATAATTGGGACGTATATCTCTTCCGCTTGGGTAACTTTATCTTTCACGGCTTTGTCACCCGCAAAGAGTGCAATCACGATGTTGGTGTCCAGAATGAACTTACCACCCATTTTTGTCCACCTGTTCGCACCCTGTCTCAATAGCCTCGCTCATGCGTTTCAGCTCATCAGTGGGAATACAACCAGCAAATCTAAGCAACTGCTTTCCCTGCGTGCCTTTCTGTGCGAGAAGGTGCAAAGCCTGTGCGAAGTCCAAAACCTGTTGCTGCAACTGCTCCGGGAGTGACTCTATCTGCTCAAGGACTCGTGCGGTTATTGTGGCTTCCATATCTCACCTCAAATTCCGAACCAGAAACAAACCAGCCAAGTTTGAATTCTGAACAGGCCGGCGCCTGCTGGTTTGCGGGCTATGCCCACTCTCTTGGACTCTTGCTCGGTACATGACACGCCTCACTCGGACTCAGTGTCACTAGGAGTATATCAATGTCCAGAGTTGTTGCCAACCGAGCTGGCTGATCTTTGAAGAACATGCCCGATGCGCTGGACAAGGATGCGTTCGCTTCTTATCAGGGTCTGCTTCGCTTCACTTCTGGACTAAGGGCGCTTGGGCAGGACTCTGGAATTGGGGTGAAAGGAGGTCTCTCAAAGCAAAAGGAGTGAACCGCCACAGCGATGGTTGGAAAGGACCCTACAGCCTTATTTGTGATTCTTGAACATTAGGTAGTTTGAACTGGAGCGGCGGACCGGGCTTGAACCGGCAACCTCCAGCTTGGAAGGCTAGAGCTCTACCAATTGAGCTACCGCCGCAAATGCTCTACTGAGCAAAAACGCAGAAAACCTAGTGCAAAAAGCGGCTTCTGTCAAGAACCAGCGCACGTAAGTTGCATCAAACCGAAATCAGTCCGCTGCGGAAATCTTCTCCTCGTCCTGGGGAGCCTGGCGTTCCATCTGCAGCGATAGAATCTTGGAGATGCCCTTGGTCTCCATGGTCACGCCGTAGATTGTCGAAGCCATTTCCATGGTTCGCTTGTTGTGCGTGATGATCAGGAACTGGGAACGCTCGCTGAACTCCTGGATCATGCGGCAGAAGTTTCCGATGTTCTGGTCATCCAGCGGGGCGTCCACCTCGTCAAAAAGGCAGAACGGACTGGGCTTGGTCAGGTACATCGCAAACAGAAGCGCGATGGCCGAAAGAGCCTTTTCTCCGCCGGAAAGAAGGTTGATGTTCTGCAGTTGTTTGCCTGGTGGCTGCACGACGATTTCGATGCCACCATCGGGATTGTTTTCCAGGTCAATGAAGACCAAGTCTGCCTTGCCACCTCGAAACATCTTGCGGAACACGTCTCGGAAATTCTCTCGGATGGTGTTGAGTGCCTCATGGAATTTTTCGCTGGCAGTTTTCTGCAATGTCTCGATGGTTCGAAGCAACGAAGCCCGTGCCTTCTCCAGATCCGTATGCTGTTCGTGAAGGAAGTTCAGTCGCTGTTCGACTTCCTCGAACTCCTGGATCGCCAACGGGTTGACTTCTCCCAGTTGTCCGATCTTGCGTCGGACTTCCGCTAGAGACTCCATCAAGACCTCTGTCGGCCGTTCATCATTGGGTGCGGCCTGAATCACCTCATCGAGCGGTTTTTCGAATTCCTGCTGAATGCGTTCTTCGAGATTCTTGTATTCCATTTCGACCCGAAGAAGCGCTTTTTCGAAGTCATTCTTGGTCGTGTTGTGGATGGCATGCGTGTCGTTGAGTGTCCGCAGCTGCCTTGCCACTTCGTCCCGCGCCGTCATGACGTTCTGCAGTGAGGCTTCACTCTCGGTGATTTCGGTGTGAATTGCATCGGACTGCGTGATCAGAGAAGTAATCTCCTGTTTGAGGCTTTCTGCATCCACGTCGGCGCGTTCTGACCTCTGTCCCATACTGACGATTTCCTGTCCTGCCTGCACGATACGTCTCTCAAGAGCATCGAACTGGCCTCGCAGATCGGTCTGCTCCGCGAGAAAGCGCTCCAGATCCTTCTGGCCACCGAGTTTTGCCAGCTCTGCCTCGCGATGTTCTATCTCGCGTTCCTGCAGGATGGACTCATGCGCGGTCAGTTGGGTTTCGAGTTGCCCAAAATCGCTCTGGAGTTGTGCCTCCAGTTTCTTGGATTCCTGATCCCGACGATCGAGTTCGACCAGTCGCTGTTTCTGTGCTTCCCGAAGCTGCTGACGTTCCTCGCCCTCACGGGCAATGGTATTGAGTCCGGCCTGAAGCCTTTGGACTTCTCTTTCGACAGACTTCTGTTCCTGTTCCAGTGCCCGCACGTCGGCTCGGAGTGTCTCCTGCCTCTCCCGAGATTGCTCACGCTGAGACGACAGTCTTTCCCTCTGCAGACGTGCAGCCTCAAGTTCCTCGGCGATCTCTCGCACGATGACTTCCGCCGCGGCGATGCGCCCCCCGAGCTCGGACTGTTCCCGCTTTCGGGCAAGAACTCCATGTGCTACCTGCCGCCCTCCTGCCAGCCAACCTTCGCGCGAAACGACTTCACCGGTCAGAGTCACAGCGCACTGCACTCCTCGCCCCACGCCACCTGCGTCCTGTATGAGGGCGACGGCTTCACGCAACGTCTCCACAAGAGCCACCCCACTGAGCAACGCTTTGACAATGGGAGAATACTCTTCAGAGCAAGAGACGACGCTGCTGAGTGAACGCCAGGGCGAATCGGAGTCTGAATTTCCGGACTGCGAGGCCAAATCCTGACATAACAGGAGAACCCGTCCCGAGTCTCCGGAAGAAAGACTGGTGATGATTTCCTCGGCCTGCTCGAATTTCTCCACGATGAGGCATTCAAGACGCGCGGCGAGTGCTGCTTCGACGGCGGCCTCAAAACCCTTCTCCACCGTCATAATCTCTGCCAACGGTTCATGAACATGGGTGAATGGGCTTTCCTGGTTCGCTTTGCGCTTCAGGACAAACTTGGCGCTGTCCTGGTATCCTTCAAACTGCCGATCCAACTGCTCCAGGAGATGGAGGCGAACCTTGTATTGATCCAGCAGCTTCTCCTCCTGCCGAAGTCGTTCCGTGAGATCCTTGATATCGTCGCTGCTACGCGCAAGACTCTCCTGAACTTCGGTCAGGCGCTCGATGGTCTGTTGCAGTTCTTCTCTCTTGGCCTGTATCTCTTCTGACAAATGGCCTTGCGATTCGATTACATTCTGAAGTTGCTGTTCAAGGGATTCCCGCTCACGCAATGCACGCTCATCCTGGGAATCCAGAAATTCCTTCTGCTGTTGGATCTGCTGCATTTCGTTGTGGCAGGAAAGAATGTCCTTTTGAATCTCCCAGAGCCGATTCCGAAGACCTTCCATCTGTTGATCCAGGCTTCGCCGGTCTGCCCGGATTTGTTCGAGATTCTTCAGCCGTGAGTCATACTGCTGTTGGTGTTCGTTCTGTTGCTGTTCGAGCATTTCTATCTGAAGTCGTTTGTTCTCGATTTCGGCAGTAAGATGCTGCTTCTTAGACTGGTTCTGCTGGATTTCCTTTTCCAGATTGGCACGTCGCTGGGAGAGCTCCGTCTTGGTCTCCTTGAGAAATGCCAGCTGACTTTCGCGTTTTTGGATGTCCATCTGGAGCCGGTGGTAGTTCTCGTGCTGTTCCCGCAGGCGCGCGGTGAATCCGTCAATGTGCAACGAGACTTCTGCCTGCCGGGTTTCCAGCGCCACGATCTGTGACTGCTCTCCGTTCAGGAGATCGGTCACTTCTTGCGTCTGCTTTTCGAGTGCTTGTTTTTCGGCTGTGAGTCGTGTGCCTTCCCGAGAAGCAATAATCTGATCCAGCGACTGCAATTCCTCCACAAGCCGCTTGTGTCGAGATGCCTGCTGAGCCTGTCTTCGCAAGGAACGGGACTGCTTGCCAAGTTCCTCTTCGATGTCGTTCAGCCGAAGCAAGTCCTGTTCGGCACGGTGCAGTTTTCGAAGAGCTTCGTCCCTTCGGGCTTTGTACCGAGTGACACCTGCCGCTTCTTCAAAGATGGCAAGTCGGTCGGAAGGTTTGGAACTGAGCATGTGTTCCACGCGACCCTGCTCGATCAGGGTGTAGCCGTGATGTCCCAAGCCGGTGTCCATGAAGAGTTCGAGGATATCTTTGAGCCGGACCGGCGTCTTGTTGATCAGATACTCGGATTCACCCGAACGGTACAGGCGTCTGGTTATCATCACCTCAGCCTGTGGCAGATTGAAGAATCCATCGGGATTGTCGAACACCAATGAGACTTCCGACATGGATTCGGCTTTTCGAGTTTCCGCACCCGCGAAGATCATGTCCTGCATCTTCATACCACGAAGGTTGCGCGGATTCTGCTCACCCATCACCCAGCGGATGGCGTCTGAGACATTGCTCTTTCCGCATCCGTTCGGACCCACAAAAATCGTAATCCCCGGTGGAATCCCGACTTCCGTCTTGTCCGCAAAAGACTTAAAACCCTTCACGACGAGTTGCTTCAAAAGCATGACTTAACTCCCTGGACAAAACTCTTGCACAGTTACACACATCTGCTCCGGCTCGTGAGCCTCTCCCACAAAGGGAAGACGGAACCGGAATTCCTGACCAAGGCAAGCAGACCCAAAAGTCACTCTGTCCGCGAACGCCGATCTGCTCCTGAGAACCGGACACGCCTTTGCTGTTTTCGTGTCAAGCGGAGCTCTCAGTTATCCCCTGTCAGTGTTAGTGAGAATATAAGGCGTACGTTCTGCTAAGTCAAGGTCAATCCACAATAGAAAGCATATTTTTGATCCCCCTCATACTAGATATTGTGGTCTGTCCGGGAATACGCAAGTCCTGATCTTTGGAAGGGTTGGCACGAAAGAGACTCAAAAAACCCTCATGGAACAGGAGCGGACATGACTGTGAGCGTGGATGTCCCGAGCCACAGTTCCCTTTCGGCTCGACTCGGGATCATCTGTTTGTAGTGTGCCCGTGAGGGCATATCCGGATCACCCCTGACGGGGTAACTACAAACGGGAGAGGATCACGCCTCACGGCGTAACTACGAACGAGGAAGTTTGTAGTTTGCCCGTAAGGGCATATCCTCATCACGCCTCACGGCGTAACTACAAACAAGATCCTACTCTCCGGGTCTGAACAACTCACACAATTCCGCAAAACTGGAAGGTCTGTACTCTTCCCACTCGTCTTCCACAACGTAGAGGGCGTTGTACTGGTTCTTCCCATTTTGATCGTATTCCGTGGCGTCCTGACACCACTGAAGCAAACGCTTGAATTTCCCTGGCGCTTCCGTTGTCTCCAACCCCTTGGTTTCGATAATCCATATTTCCTCATCGCTCTTCTTGACGATGAAATCGGGATAGTAACGGGCGATGGAACCGTTCTGCGTTTGGTACTCCATATAGAAGTTCACTCCCAACGGGCGGTTCTTTGCGAACGACACAATGTCCTTGTAGCAGTCGAGTGATTTGGCGAACTCCAGTTCTAAATCGCTGTCTCCGATAAGCGGGGTGAGCAATGACTTCGTTGGAAAGAGGTGGTCTTGATAACTGACCACCTGCGGCATTGCCTGGCTCACGCGAATCTCCCCAGTCACATGCACGGTGTCCGCATTCTTGACTGTCAAAGCGTTGAGCGCCTTCTTGAACTCATCAATCAGAAATTTGCGAACGACGCTTTCGCAAAGGTTTCTCAGAATGTTTTCATCGTCCGCACAAACAGGTTCCTCAAACAGCCGTGTTTCGATGTATTCGCGCATCTTCGAGCAGATACAGTCGAAATGACCCAACACACGGACATCAAGGACGATCTTTCGCGCAATGTAACCGACAACGCTGGCAAAAATCGGCTCCAGAATGGTCTCGAGTTCCGTCGTGTGATCTTCTTCGTCTGTAAGGATGTCCGTGAAGACGATTTCCCGTTTTTTCTGCTTTGAGAAGTCTTTGATCTTCCGATTCCCAGGTTGAATGCTCCCGACGTCCAAAGACTGGATATTCCCCTTGGCTCTGTGAATGCGGGGCGACAAAAACGGGAGACGAATATCGAGCTGTTCCTGTTGCTCTTTGCTCAAATCAGTTCTGACCGTAATATGAAGCGGCGGGGTGGGTTTGCTCATGCCCATGAGCTTTGTGTACTCGAGGTCAACGCCTTCAGACTTTATCTGTGCTACGAACTCCATAAAACTGTCCGTTCCAATGACGCTCACCTTTTCGATGAAATCCGACTGCGGGAACATTCGCCGAAGCCCGCGCCCCAGTGCTTGCTCCGGTAGAATCTTCGACTTTGCTTTGTAAGGTCTCAGCCCGACTACGGTGACGACATTCCTGACGTCCCACCCTTCCCGAAGCATCATGACCGAAACAACCGCTTTGCAGGGATTGAGCGGAAGGTCAATCTCCTGACTCAGTTTTCTGAGTTGTTCGAGCTCTTCCTTCTTCTTTCCTGAAACCAGTTCCAGGATGTCCCCGTTGTTCTTTGTGTGGATGACGAGGACAGAGCCTTCCTCTTGAAACTCCGGATAGCGATCCCTGAGATAGTTGCCAATCACATCGCAGTTTTTGGTGTCGTCGGTCATGATGAACAGAACGGCTTTCTTGTCAGGTTGCAGTCCCTGATAGATCTGCCGCCATTCGCGATAACCCAGATCAATATAGTCCTCATACATCTCCGCTGCGTTCGAACTCGGGCGCTCCGTGAGTTTCGCTCTGGACTCATTGTCCGGAAGCACCGGCAGTTTGACGATGCGCTGCTTGATCGCCTCGACAAGCGGATAGTCACAGATCGTCTGCGCGAAGATAGCTCCAGTGGTTCTATGTTTGGGGGTTGCGGTGAAATCGAATTGCGCTGCAACACGGTCTTCTCTGACAAGGTTTTCGATGCAGCTGAACCAGGCAAGGTATTCATCATGGATATGGTGTGCTTCGTCGTTCAGAACCACCATCTTCGGAATCTCCTGGAGTATCGCGCCCAAGTCAGGTCCTCCCGAACCTGAAGCCATCCTTCCCAGAAAGTATTCCATTGTATTCTTGTCTTGATAGGATGGCTCTTTCTCTGAAGACGGCATAAGCATGCGGTGGAAATTCGTTAGGAACAGGTTCCCTCGGTCAGAAAGCGTATGCACGGCATCCTGATAGTGCACAGACATGACGAAATCACTCTTCCAGTCTCTGCCTCCAAATCCATCGGGCGGGATGACGGGATCATCCTGAAAGACCTGAAGCGATCCAAAATCACGCCGAAGCCTTTCGAGCACGATAATGTTGGGCGCGACAACCAGGAAGTTCTGTGACAGTTCGCTGCCTTCTTCATAGAGTTTGTGGAAATACGACCAAGCGATGAGGAGACTCATGACCTTGGTCTTGCCCGCGCCTGTGGCAAGTTTGAACACATATCGCGTCCAGTCCCCACAGAAATCAGATTTCGAAAGCATGTCCAACTCATCATACTTCAGCAGTGCA
>JAKQFZ010000491.1 GCA_029558215.1 Candidatus Omnitrophota bacterium | reverse complement strand
AGGGCCATCATCTGGTCGTACTGTTCTTTGGCTTCGGCCTTCATGCGGTCGAAGATGTTGCGGTTGACCTTGAAGATCGACATGACCTGCTCAGAACTTTCGGTCTGCTCAAGGGCCAGCTTGGTTGCCTCAATGACGATCTCCGCCCACGAGGTGATATCCGTACCGGGATCGGTTGTGACCGACAGTTGCCACGCGCCTTCCTTGCCTTCCATCTTTGGAGGGCTGGCAACGTTGCCACTCTCGGCTTTTGGTGCGGCTTTGGGGGCTGGCTTGTCTGCCTTGGGTGGAAGCTCTTCCAGCGGCAGGTCTTCACCGGCGTAGATGTGGATGCCGAGGCCGTGGCAGGCAATGGCCTTGACCAAGCATCGCATCATGTTCTTGTTGACCTCGAACGCGTTGGGGTTCTTGATCGCCTGATTGCGGTGGTCCATGACGGGCAGGTGCATGGTGATGGGCTTACCGAAAGCCGTAACCGTGCAGGACACCATCATGGTCTCGCCGAACATGATCGGGTCGTTGAATACCCAGTTGGCTTGTGGGTCGTGGCGCATGAGCTGGTCCACGGCAAAGGGCCAAGACAGGTACGACAGGTTCTGCTTCTTCTCGACGTACTTGCTCACGTCGATCTTGGCCAGAACGGAATAGTTGTTCTCACTCATGCAGATTCTCCGGCGAGGTTGAGTTCTTCTTGTGTGGCGTTGAGGACTTCTTTGACCTTGTTGCCATGGCTGATCTCGTAGACGATGTCGTCTTGCGATGCGACGCGAACCTTGAACATCTCTTTGGCGATCAGGGCGACTGCTTGCTGAGGCGTGTTGGCGCGGACGAGGTGGTTGCCGTTATCGGTCGAGGAAACGTGATAGATGCGGGACATGTGTTACTCCGTGGTTTGAGATTGATTGAGGAACTGGCGATACTGATTGCAGTACTGACTGACTTGGCAGTAGTTTGCACATCGAGTGCGCTCGCCGGGGCGCTCTACGATTTTGTACTTGGTGTAGTCCTTGATCTCGGCCCATGCCTTCTCAGCTTCTTCCTTGCTGGCATGGACTGACTTGGCTCGGACTCCACCGTCTTTCATGATGGCGTAGGTTGTCTTCTTTTCCCACATGTCTTTGGGTGTGCACTCTGGCAACTCTTCGTCCGTCTCTTCTGCGAAGGTGGCGTCGGAGTGCGCGGTGATGCGGTCGCGGATGAACTGCTCGCGGTTGGCAAACGGCCACAGCGGGATGTCGATAACCACGATGGGTGCTTTGGGGTAGCCTTCCTTGTATGCAGCCTCACGGCCGGACCAGTCGCGCACGATGGCCACGATCTGAATCTTGGTGACGGGAGTCTTCTTGTTCAACTCCACCAGATAGGCGTAGACGTTGAGCTGCTCTTCCCAGTCCATCGAGCCGGCCATCACCTTGTAGGCAGACGTGGTCTTGTAGTCGGAAATCTCGATGCCCTCTGGTGTCACGACCTGCAAGTCGATCGCACCGCTGATATGCCAGCCGTCGATGTTTGCATGGAGGCGCTGCTCAATGACGTGGTTGTCGTCCTTGCCGTGCTCAAGAACTTGGTGGATGGCTGTGCCGAACAAGCTCCAGACCATCTCGCTGGCATCCTGCTCCAACTGATCCCAGTAACGGCGCTTGAGCTGGACAATCCGAGGACTGCCGAGCAGCTCTGTCACCGACATGTTCGCGCCCTCTTTTGTGTATGTCGGGCGGTGCAGTGCCAGCATGATTGTCTCTGGCAGGTTGAATTTATTTGTGATTTTCATTTTCTAGTCCGTAGTGCTTGTTGAATCCCTTGCGCAGAGCCTGTTTGTGCTCCTCGGAAATAGTCATAGCTTTGCCGTGCAGCTCGCGCTGACTTTGAAAATATGCAAGCCTACTGGCCCTTATTTTCTCAACGTGTTCTGGTGACTTGGGGACGCCTTTCGTGGATAAAGATTGCTTCATCAGGGATTCTTTTGTCGCTTTTCTTCCCTTGAGTGAGGCTGCAATCTTGGCCTTAACTTCTGGGCGCTTTGACCCGTTGTTCTCCGATATCTTGCGCCTTGTCTCGTCGCTCATCGGCTTGCACTTTCTTCCTTTGGACCTCAAAGATGCTGCCATGCGCTGTTCATCCGTCCAAGGCTTGATGATTTTTCCTTTTTGGGATTCGCCGATTTTCCTTTTTGTTTCTTCGGAATGCTTATAGCCAGCCTTTGCCTGAGCCAGTCTTGCCTTCTGCTCGTCTGTGAATCTGTATCCAGTTGGACCCGATCCACCATCTGCAAGGTTTGCCAAATTGAATCCCATATCCCGCATGCACAGAACAAGAAAAGCCTCATGCTCCATCGCCTCCTGTTCGGTATTCCACTGACCGCAGATTTCTACTGTCGCCCCGTGCTTTGCATGAATGCTTTTCCATTTGGGGTTGCGGCGCGAAAAATCCCAAGCCCTCATGCGAGAGCCTTTTCCTATGTAGAAAACTTCGCCACTGCTTGCCTTGCGGTGCAGGTACGTATAATGTTTTTCACGGCACAGAGTTTTGCGTTCAATGGAGTTCATGTGGTTCTCCGAGGTGTTATATTGGTGTGCATCTTATCAGATAGGTTGGCTGTCTGTCAATGAATTTTTTCTATCAAGAATCGGGAGTCGATAGCCATGCGCAGAGCTGCTCGTAGAGACG
>JAKQFZ010000488.1 GCA_029558215.1 Candidatus Omnitrophota bacterium | reverse complement strand
ATGCCGGAAATGGATGGATTCGCCACCTGCATCGAACTGCGGCGTCTGCCGGAAGGGAAGCACACGCCGGTGCTGATCATGACAGGCCTGGAGGACTATCAGTCGATTACGCAAGCCTATGATGCCGGAGCCACCGACTTCATCGTCAAACCAATCAATGGCCTTTTGCTGGGACATCGGGTTCGGTACATGTTGCGTGCCGGTCAGGCGATGCAAGAGCTGCGAGAGAGCCAGGTCAAGTTGGTTCAGGCTCGCGATGCGGCGCTTGAGGGCGCGCGATTGAAATCTGAATTTCTGGCGACCATCAGTCATGAGATCCGCACCCCGATGAACGGCATTATTGGGATGGATGAACTCTTGCTTGATACGGACCTGACATCGGAGCAACGTGACTGCGCTGAAACGATCAAAATGTCCGCCAAGGCCTTATTGGACATCGTCAATGACATCTTGGACTTTTCTAAAATGGAATCGGGACGCATGGTTCTCAATCGAGAGGAATTCGACGTTCGCTCCCTTCTGAGAGACAATCTGGCCGGATTTCGAGCGCGAGCTCAAGAAAAAGGTATTCGCATTCATGATGAAATTGAACCGATGGTCCCGACCACTCTCTATGGTGATCCGGCAAGCCTAGGCCGTCTCTTCTCGATCCTGCTCAGTAATGCCGTCAAGTTTACGGAACAGGGAGAGGTCCGCGTGCATGTGGGGGTATCCTCTGACTCGGCCGGTGATTCAGGAGCACAAAAGCTCAATGGAACCACGCGTCTCCGAGTTACTGTGACCGATACCGGGATCGGGATCGGAAAGACCGACGCGAGCCGACTCTTTCAACCGTTTGTCCAGGTCGACGGTTCCAATCGACGGAAATACGGGGGAACGGGTTTAGGTTTGGCACTCGCGAAGCAACTAGTTGAGCTAATGGGTGGGACTCTAGACTTCGAAAGCCAGCTCGGAAGGGGAAGTACGTTTTGGTTTGACCTCTCACTCGTGCAAGTCGAGGACAGGTATGCTTCGGTGAATTCTTGTTGTGCACTGGTTTATGTGAAAGAAGCGGTCAGTCAGACCGTTCTTGTAAAAACATTGGAGCGGATTGGGTATCGCGTTCATACCATTGCGGAGGCTAAGGACTTCCTGAGACTAGCTCCCGACATCTCTCCGAGTCTGTTGATTGTAGAAAGTGACCTGTTGGGACCTAACACAGACCTAACGGAAGTGCGCAGTCTTAAAGAGCGCTTCCCGCAACTTCGAATTCTTGGGCTCCGACACGAGGCTGTCTCTAGCACAGGTCATCAGCATTTCTCGCTGGGGATCAGTGGGTATTTGGAAAAACCTTTGACTGTTGACGCGATCAAAAGTCTTGTCGGAACAAAAGTTTCAGACCTTGCAGCATGATGACTTCCGGTGCACGGTTCCTCACCGTAGCATTTCAGCTGTGAGTGGCCCATTCGGGTTGGTCGCTGTCTTGCGAGCTGTCTTCACTCAGTGCTTCTTATCCTTTTGCATCAGTTTGTCGGTCCACGCCAGCAGGATGGCGGACGCCAAGAAGGTAAAATGGATGAAGATTTTCCATTTGAGGTGCTCCGGATTTTCGTTGGCGACGTCCACAAACCCTTTCAGCAAATGAATGCTGGAGATGCCGATCAAAGAAGCCGCCAGTTTGATCTTGATCGTGCCGGGATCCACGTGGGTGAGCCAATCAGGTCGGTCCGGATGATGCTCCAAATCTAACTTACTGACGAACGTCGCGTACCCTCCGATGACGACCATGGTCAGCAAATTGGCGACCATCGTCACATCGATCAATCCCAGGACACCGAGCATGAACACCGTTTCATCCATCTTGTGGATATGAAGGACCATTTCCCAAAGTTCGGCGAGGAACTTGTAGGCATAGAGCAGTTCAGCCACGATCAGGCCCGCATAAAGTGGGGCTTGAATCCATCGGCTGGCAAAGACAACATTTTCGAAAAAGGTTTCGACGGGATTGCTCGCTGATCGAGCAACGTTTGGTGATGCTGTGGTTGCGTGCGTGTGTGGTGAGTGAGAATCAGACATCTAGGCCTCCTGACTGAAGCGCGACGTATCCTAGTCAGTGAGGGGTGGCCTGTCAATTCAAGTTTTCTAATGATGATGGGGCTTCGATGGGGGAGATCGACCGGGCTCAATGGGGCTAAGATAATGAAGGATCCACCGACAAACCAGCCAACTCTTTCGACAACAGACTGGCTCGATCACAGGCATCCTTGATTTGTTCAGCACAGCGGTGGGGCGGTTCTTCTTCCGGTAATCGAGCGAGGAGGATGTCCGTGAATCCATTGATAGAGGTCAGCGCATTGTTTAAGTCATGCGTCAGCTTTTGTAATGATGTTGGTGAGTAGGCGAAAGAAAAGGAAGACGGTGTAGATCCTGAGGGCATTGTCGATGAATTGACTCTGGCCAAGGCGAATTGGCTCGCAAGGGTGAGCTCCTGTGGGGACGGTGGAATGTGGTGAAGTAGTTCGTGCGCTCCGGCTTGAATCGCTTCCAGTCTCAAGTCCATACTTCCCGATTCAGTGAACGCGATCACCGCGCTCTGTGGGGCAGCCACGCGAAGGGTACGGACAGCATCGGGTCCAGTACTATCAGGCAAGTCCAAATCCAGCAGTATCAACGAGACTCCGCAACTGCTAAGGAAGTCCGATCCTTCTTGGAGTGTGTAGGCCACCTGGGGGCTTGGTATCGTAGGAACGAACATTGCCAAAAGGTCTCTGAATTGCAAAGCCAGAGACTTCTTCGGCTCAATCAAAAGAATGGAGGTCGGGCTAGGGACCGAAGTTCGCATGGATCACTCCGACTGTGTTGACGGGGAAGTCAGGCATCAAGCAAGAAAATCGCTGAACAGGCGACCATCGATTCTGAGCATAGATGCGCCTCATTCTTATCGGCGATCGTGCATCAATTCTTAACCTATCAGGTTATCCGCAAAGGGTCACGAAAGGTCGGAGTAATGGGCAGGAAAGCACTGCGGTAGTTGATGGCTCGGAGGAAGGCCGCACCACCGCAGTGTGTCAACGTAAAGGCCTGAGCAGGGCAAGACACGGCACGCTTTTCTTGATTAGTTCGAATCTGCGCACAACCGCTTGCCGGATCCTTTAAAGCTTCCGGCGTAGAAGGCTGCGATTTGAGATCGGCGTCCGATGTTCAACTTTGTGTAGATGTTCGCGAGGTAGTTCTTGATGGTCTTCTCGCTGAGACAC
>JAKQFZ010000483.1 GCA_029558215.1 Candidatus Omnitrophota bacterium | reverse complement strand
CCTGCCCGCATGACGCCGATCAGCATGTTCATCTGAGCGGTACCAAAGTCCGCGAAATGCTCTCCCGTGCCGAATTGCCTCCAGTGGAGTTCACCCGACCTGAGGTCGCCGAGGTACTGATAAAGCATGCGCGTCAGAAGGTGGATGGCAAGGCGCAGGAAAAGAAGGAGAAGTGACCATGTCCAAACTGGTGATCATCGGACTGGACTGCGCCACTCCGCAGTTGGTCTTTGATGCCTGGCTGGATCGTCTGCCCAACATTCGCAGCCTGGTGCAACGTGGAATAGCGGGACCACTGAAGTCCACACTGCCCCCAATTACTGTTCCTGCCTGGACAGCAATGATGACATCAAAGGATCCGGGTATGTTGGGGTTTTATGGTTTTCGGAATCGAAAGAGCTATGACTACGAAGACCTGTTTTTCGCCAATGCCAAGTACGTTAAGGACAAGACGGTTTGGAACTATCTATCCAGAAACCGTCTGAAATCCCTGGTGTTTGGCGTGCCACAGACCTATCCGCCCAAGCCTCTGAACGGTGTGCTTGTAGCCAGTTTTCTGACGCCGAGCAAGGACGTTCAGTTCACGTACCCGGATGAGATCAAAAAGGATCTCGATGAGGCTGCTGACGGCGACTACATTATTGACGTCAAGGACTTCCGCACCGACAACAAGGACAAACTGGTTGCTGCCATCTACGAGATGACCCGAAGACGTTTCAAAGCGTTTCGGAAGTTCTACACTTCGGACAGTTATGATTTCGCCATGATGGTCGAGATGGGAGTTGACCGAATTCATCATGGCTTCTGGCGTTACTTTGACAAGAGCCACAGACTCTATGAGCCGGGCAATCCCTATGAAAACGTCATCGAGGACTACTACAAGTATCTCGATGAGGAAATCGGTAAGACGCTCGAGATTCTTGAGCCGGACACATCCGTGATGTTGGTATCCGACCACGGGGCCAAGACCATGACGGGCGCGATCTGCATCAACGAGTGGCTTCAGCAAAAGGGCTGGCTGACACTGAAAGAGAAGCCGACGAAACCCTCTCGCATGGAACTCGACATGATAGACTGGAGCAAGACCAAAGCCTGGGGTGAAGGGGGTTATTACAGCCGTCTGTTCCTGAATGTTCAAGGTCGCGAACCACAAGGCCAGATTCCCCAGGCCGAGTACGAGCAATTCCGCGACGAAGTCAAGGCCGCCCTTGAAGGCATTGTTGATGAGCAGGGAAACAACATCGGTACCAAGGCGTTCAGACCCGAAGAAGTCTATCGGCAGGCAACGGGCATTCCCCCTGACTTGATTGTGTACCTTGGGAATCTCGACTGGCGCTCGGCAGGTTCCGTTGGTGTGGGTTCAATTTATATGTATGAGAACGACACCGGTCCCGATGACGCCAACCACGCAGAGTATGGCATATTCGTGTTCGCACCGGGCGCAGGAAGAACGGTTGCACCAAAAGACGACTACTCGATTTACGATATCGCGCCGACGATATTGAAGTATTTCGATGTGACCGTTCCGGAAGACATGATCGGAACGTCCATTCTCTGATGCACGGCTCGGGCGCAGAGCAGCCCGATTTCGATAGATGCTTTTGGAAATCAAATTCTTGGAGGACAGTTTGAATGAAAGGGTTCACTTTGTGGTTCACAGGACTTTCAGGTGCCGGAAAGTCCACCTTGGCGGAACAGGTTGAGCAGATTCTGCTCGAACGCGGCATGAAGGTCGAGATCCTCGATGGTGATGTGGTGCGAACCAACCTCAGCAAAGGTTTGGGCTTCTCAAAGGAAGATCGTGACATCAACATTCGGCGCATCGGGTTCGTCTGCCATCTATTGACACGAAACGACGTTGTCGCTATCTCCGCAGCGATCTCCCCGTACAAGTCTGTACGCAATGAAAACAGAAAACTGATCGGGCGTTTTGTTGAGGTCTACGTCAAGTGTCCGATTGAAGTGCTTTCCGAACGTGACGTGAAGGGGTTGTATAAGAAAGCGCTGAAGGGTGAGATCAAGAACTTCACCGGCGTGGACGATCCCTATGAGGAGCCGGACAATCCTGAGATCATCGTTGATTCCAGCAAAGAAACTGTTCAGGAAAGCATCGCAAAGATCATCAGAACACTGGAATTGATGAACTACATTCCCGCCTCGGATTCGGAAAACGAATACAGCGCCGAGGAAGAGGAAGAGATCAAGCAGAGACTGAAGGCGCTCGGGTACATCTAGGACGGATGCCCATAGAAGGCTCCCGCTGCGATCCTGTTCAGAGTTCACACTTCATACAAGACAACATGAAGGGTGCACTCTGAGCACCCTTTTTCGGGAGAGCATAGCATCTCTCACTCCGAAACTGAGCCGATACGGTCATCAACAGAAGGGAGTGGTTTCCGAAAGTGCCTTGCCCCAAACCTTCCTTGTATGAGAGAGGGATTGAGACTTCCCGTTTCTCAGAAGGAGCCGAAGGGGTCAGCGTGCCAAGAGGAGGGTCTTAGAGCGTGCTTTTCTTCAAAAGCAAGAAAAAGAAAACCTGTGTTCTTGGACTGGACGGAGTGCCCTTCACTCTGCTTCAGCGTTTTGTTGCAGACGGCACCATGCCGAATGCGGCTCGGATTTTCTCCCAAGGCAGACTTCAGCAGATGAAAGTGACTCTGCCCGAGATCTCTGCTGTGAGCTGGCCGAGCTTCATGACGGGAGCCAATCCAGGAACACATGGCATTTTCGGGTTCACCGATCTGAAGCCAGGCTCCTACGCTGTTCGATATCCCAACTATCGTGATGTGAAAGCCATGGTTCTCTGGGACAAACTGGAGAACAAGCGCAAGCGTTCCATCGTGCTGAATCAGCCGGGGACATACCCCGCGCAGCCAATGAATGGCGTTCTGGTGTCCGGTTTTGTCGCCATAGATTTGCGCAAAGCCGTCACTCCGTTGAAGTACAAATCCGATCTGGAGAAGATGGGCTATCGAATTGACATCAACACCGCTGCCTGTCGCGATGACCATGCTCTATGCATCAAGGAACTCAACGAAACACTGGCAGCGCGCAAAAAGGCGGTCGAGTTCTTCCTTCAGGCCGAGGAGTGGGATTATCTCCAAGTGGTCATCACTGGAACGGACCGACTGCACCACTATCTTTGGGATGCCCTTGACAACACGGAGCATCCTTACCACGCGGCCTTTCTCGATTTCTATCGTCAGGTAGATGCTTTTATCGGTTGGCTCTATCAGAAGTTTCAGGGCGAATCGGGACGTGATGATGCCGCGGATGGCTTCTTCATGCTGTCTGATCACGGATTCACAGGCATTCGGCAGGAAGTTTATCTCACCCGATGGCTCCACAACGAGGGATATCTGAAATTTGATGTGGAACAGCCGGAGTCTCTCGAGCAGATGAGCGCCGAGTCCAGAGCTTTTGTCATGGATCCAGGCCGGATCATGATTCATCGCTCAGACCGATTTCCCAATGGATGCGTTGCAGCGCAGGATGTGGAACCGTTGAAACAGGAAATGACGGCGAAATTGCTCGCGTTGGAATGCTCGGGAGAAAAAGTCATTCAGGCTGTGCATCGGGCTGAAGACATCTACTCGGGTCCCTATGTATCCGAAGGGCCTGATCTGGTAGTCGTAGGACATGATGGTTACGATCTGAAGGCAGGTCTACGATGTCCTGAAGTCTTCACTCGGACGTCCCTGACGGGAATGCACACATGGGATGACGCCTTCTTCTGGTCTCGGGCGGGTACCTCGGACAACCTTTGCATCACTGACCTGTCATCCATCATCTTGAACTCATTCTAGAGGTTTGCCCATGTCAGTTGAAAGAGAATGCTTCGGTCATAATCCGCAGACACCGCGGACATTGTGCCGTTGGGCTGCGGTGCTCTCGGTGGCGTTGTTTGTATTGATCGCAACCCCCTCCGCCCATGCCTATATTGGGCCTGGTGCCGGGTTCGCGTTCATGTCTTCGTTTCTCGTTCTCTTTGCCACGTTTGCGTTGGCTTTTCTCATGATCCTGACTTGGCCACTTCGGCTGTTGTACCGGTTGATTTTTAGCCGCAACCCGTACAAATCGGCAACGTACAAGAAAGTGGTCGTTGTGGGACTCGACGGATTGGATCCCAAACTGACCAAGAGATTCATGGAAGAGGGTAAGTTGCCGAACTTCTCCAAACTCGCCGAGCAAGGCTGCTTCGTGCCGTTGAGAACGATGTCGCCAGCGATGTCTCCCGTGGCGTGGTCCTCCTTCCAAACGGGCGTCAATCCCGGTAAGCACAACATCTTCGACTTTCTCACACGCGATCCCAAGACGTATTTTCCCGTGTTGTCCTCTTGCGTGACCGGTTCCGGCGGAAAAGCCGAGTTAAGACTGCTCCGCAAGAGCACTCCCTTCTGGGTGTTGCTGGGCAACAAAGGTGTCTTCGGTTCCATTCTTCGGGTTCCGATCACATTCCCGCCAGAGAAGTTTCGCGGAGTCTCCCTCTCGGCAATGTGTGTTCCCGACATTCGAGGCTCTCAAGGGACATTCACGTTCTACAGCAGCCAGAACGGATCGGGCGTCACACACACCGGCGGTGTTCAGATTCCCGTCAGAGTTTCTGACAACCGAATTGAAACGTACATTTCAGGCCCTCCTGCCCCAGGGTCTGAAGGTGGTGAACTGCGCATTCCGATCACTATCAAGGTCTTGCCCGATGCCAATGCGGCAGAACTGACTGTGGGCGATGAAGTCATTCATCTTCGGCAGGGCATCTATTCCAATTGGGTGACTCTGGAATTCAAGATCGGCCGCTGGTCTTCGGTCAAGGGCATCTGCATGTTCATGCTTCGTCAGGTCAGCCCGCAGTTTGAGCTCTATGTCACCCCAATCAACCTTGATCCGGAAAGCCCTGCAATGCCAGTCTCCCATCCAGTGGCGTTCTCGGTCTATCTTTCAAAAATGCAGGGCAAATACGCCACGCTCGGTCTGGCTGAGGACACCTGGGCACTCAACGAACGGGTTATTGATGAAGATGCGTTTCTGAAGCAAGCCTATCAGTATCACCAGGAACGCGAGGAGATGTTCTTCAACGCCCTCTCCAAAACTCGGAAAGGGGTGTGTGCCTGCGTGTTTGATGCGACCGACCGCATCCAGCACACGTTTTGGCGCTATCTGGAACCCGATCATCCTGCCAACCGAAACAAGGAACAAGACCGACACAAGAACGCCATTGAGGATCTCTATGTTCGCATGGACGATCTGGTCGGGAGAACCATGGCGAAACTTGATGACAAGACGCTTTTCTTTGTCATGTCCGACCACGGATTCTGTTCATTCCGACGTGGAGTGAATCTCAATGCCTGGCTGCATCAGAATGGATACCTCGCCCTGAAAGATGGACTCAAGGAATCAGGAGACTATTTCCAAGGCGTGGACTGGTCAAAAACAAAGGCTTTCACTCTGGGTCTCACGGGCATTTTCCTGAACATCAAAGGTCGTGAAGCCCAGGGAACTGTCGAACCCGGCCAAGAAGCGGAAGCCCTCAAGAAAGAGATCATCGAAAAGCTGAAAGACCTCAAAGATGAGCAGACCGGTGAGATTGGTATTCGTGAGGCATTTGACAGCAAGACGCACATGACCGGCCCTTACGTGGTCAACGCCCCAGACCTGGTGATCGGATACAACAGAGGCTATCGGGCATCCTGGGAAGCGGCAGTTGCCCGCGTCACATCAGAAGTTTTTGACGACAACACAAAGTCCTGGAGCGGCGACCACTGCATTGACTGGAGACAGATTCCAGGTGTCTTGTTCTGCAACAGAAAGGTGGACAAGTCTGATCCCGGGATTATGGATATGGCACCAACGATACTGCAGAATTTTGGAGTGCCCGTGCCTGCTTATATGGACGGAAGACCTCTTTTTGAGTAATCTTCCAGCGAATGGGCGCGTTGTGGAGATGACAGCGGGGGAGCGCCTGGAGAGGATGGTACAGATATGAGTATCAATAGAAGAGATTTCATCAAAGGGTCTGTTGCAGCAGGCCTTGGGGTCGGGATCGGCTCCCTTGTGAAATCGTCCGATCAGGAAGCCTTTGCCGCGGCATCAGGGGCCAAACATCGAGTTCTAATCCTCGGCATTGACGGCATGGATCCGGAACTACTTCTGCGCTATGTCAACAAGGGCATCATGCCCAATTTCGCCAAGCTGATCAAAGAAGGAGACTTCAAACCACTTGGTACGACCATACCACCACAGAGTCCGGTTGCCTGGGCGACTTTCATCACGGGACTGAATCCCGGTGGGCATGGGATTTTTGACTTCATCCATAGAAAGACGGGGCAGGATGTGGCGATTGTGCCTGGTGAACCGTATCTTTCCACCTCTTCGACTGTAGGTGGAGAGACTTGGCAGGTCGGAGATTGGGTCATCCCAAGTCCCTTCTCTCCAAGCAAGGTGGAACTGTTGCGCCAAGGAAAACCTTTCTGGGCATTTCTCACCGAAAGAGGAATCCCCGCCACGGTCTGCAAGTGCCCTTCCAACTACCCGCCTGATCCTTTTGCGACCAAAGCCATTTCTTGCATGGGCACGCCGGACATGACCGGCGGATACGGCACGTTTTCTTACTACACCGACTTCCCGCCGAAGAATTCGGAGAAGATGACTGGTGGAAAGGTCTACCCCGTCGAAGTCAAGAACCATAGGGTCGAGGGAGAACTCTACGGACCCCGCAATGAGATGAAGAAAGACAGAAAGAAACTGACCATCCCATTCACAGTCCATGTTGATCCCGAAAATGATGCGGCGCGCCTTGTTGTTCAGGATCAGACGTACGTTCTGAATAAGGGTGAATGGACAGACTGGATTCAACTGCGGTTTACGGTGGTTCCAGGACTGGTGAGTGTTTACGGCATTTGTCGGTTCTATCTCAAGGGTCTGCAACCTGACTTCCAACTGTATGTCACGCCAATCAACGTCGATCCCAGCAACCCTGTGCTCCCGATCAGCCACCCGGAATCTTACGCCAAGGAGATCCAGAGTTCTGTCGGTTTCTACTACACCCAGGGAATGCCGGAAGACACCAAAGCGCTTTCGAATAAAGTCTTTACGGATGAGGAATTCATGCAGCAGTCGCGTTTCGTCATGGAAGAACGGCTGCGGATGTATGATTTCGAGTTGGGACGGTTCAAACAAGGGCTGTTGTTCTTTTACTTCACGAGCCTTGATCAGAACTCTCACATGCTCTGGCACGCTCTGGACGAAAGCCACCCGATACATGAGAAAGACAAAGCATCCATTTGCTGCCAATACATGGAATTTCTCTACCACAGCATGGATGAAATGCTTGGCAAGACGCTGAAGACAATAGACGACAACACCACACTGATCATCATGTCCGATCATGGATTTGCGTCATTCCGACGCTGTTTCCAGATCAACACGTGGCTGAAGGAAAACGGCTACATCACACTGCACGATGATTTCAAACAGGAAGAATATGAGTTCTTCGGGAATGTGGATTGGTCGCGAACGAAAGCCTACAACCTTGGAATCAACAGCGTCTATCTCAACCTGAGAGGCAGAGAACAGAAAGGGACCGTTGACCCGTCCCAGAAGGATGCTCTGCTGAAGGAGATCTCCGAGAAACTCCTTGCTGTGCGTGATCCCGAAAATGGCGAGCAAGTCATCACCAAGGTCTACAAAACTTCGGAAGTGTACCGAGGCGCCTACGTGGATATTGCCCCTGACCTGGTGCTTGGGTTCAACAGGGGCTATCGCGCCTCATGGGAGACAATTCTCGGTGGGTTCCCACTCGGAATCGTGAATGACAACGAGGACAAGTGGAGCGGAGATCACTGCATGGCAAGCGATCTGGTTCCCGGTGTCATCCTCAGCAACAAGAAGATCGAGATTCCCGATCCAACGTTGGCAGATATCGGCCCAACAGTGCTTCAGGAATACGGAATCGAACCGTCCAAGGAAATGGAAGGACGGGCATTGTTCGACACCAACGCCGCGCCTGCGGCGATCAAGCCGGTTGTGTAGTGGACGGATGTCCAATGCATCCAAACGATGGAGACAGGGAGTCAAAGCGATGTTTTTTGGTTCAGGGATAAAACTCGATAAGGCACTGCTGGAAAAGGTGCGAAAGTACTCGGAGATCGCAGGCTATTCCTCCGTTGAGGAGTTCATCACAAACGCTTTGGAGAAAGAGATCGCCCAGCTGGAAGAGGCCGATTCCGAAGAAGACATAAAGAAGAAACTTCAAGGACTCGGATACATTTCCTAGCAGGTGAGCACCTGTGGGCATGTGGGCTATGCCCACTCTTGGTGTTGTGTGCGTGCAAAGGGAACCGCTGCTTCCGAAGTCTGGTTTCCGAAGAGAACGGATGAGCCGGAACACTGGCAAGTCCTTTTGGTGCCACACGGCAAGAACTGACTTGAGGATGAAAGAGAATGTGGATGTTGAGTCACGGGCTGACCAAATTCTTTGATGTGTTGTTGATTCCGTTTGCGTCCCTGCCAGCACTCGTCGGACTGGCGTGGATATCGCTCCTGACGGGAGTTGGAATGCTGATGGTCTACCGTCACATCTCCGATCAGGACAAGATCAAACACGTCAAGAACCGCATCAAAGCGCACTTTCTTGAAATCCGTCTTTTTAAGGAAGACATGGTCATCGGTCTGAGGGCGCAGAAGAACATCCTTATCAACAACTTCAAGTATATGGGACTTGCCCTGAAGCCAATGCTGTTCATGCTGCCGCCGATCATTCTGGTACTCGTTCAGTTGGAAGTCCGGTACGGCTACCGATCTTTCCAGCCCGGGGATACGAGCGTTCTTTCTGTGCGACTCGCTTCGGATCCCACTCAACTGGGCACAATCGATCTGAAGGTTCCTGAGGGCATTGAAATCCAGACTCCGGCGGTCAGAACCGTTGAAAGCGGCCACTATGGCGTGGACTGGAGAATCGGCGTCACGCAACGGGGAAATCATGACGTGTCGGTTCAGATCGGTGACCAGACATACTCGAAAAGGCTCTGTGCCATCAGTCGGACGACGGCAATGGCACCACAAGTGGGCGCATCCAGTTTCAAGGAAGCCATTTTCCAACCGGTTGAGAGACCTTTTGATCCCAAGGGACAAGTACAGTCCATCAGCATTCAGTATCCACCTGCCGACATGAGGCTCTTGGGCATACATGTGAATTGGCTGGTCGGTTTCTTTGTGCTCTCGATCATATTTGGGTTCATGCTCAAGGGCGTGTTCAAAGTGGAGATTTGACCCCGGCATGAGCGGCAGATATGCTTGTTTCGCATTGGACTCTCCGCGGATGTAGCCTGCAAGACTTTTCCATTGGTCGTCCTGCCTTGCACGATTTGTGTCTGTTGGGTATGATATTTCAGATTGTCAGGAAACCGACTTCTGGTTCTCAGTCGTTTGTGTATTTGGGACAAGGAGATGCCTGAGGATTCCCCAGGCTCACGTGCAGTCGCGTTGACTGGTCAGAGAGGACTTTTGGGATGAACAAGCGTATGCCTTTTTTCACTCTTCTTTTGGTGATTCTCTCGGCATCTGTGTTGCTGGGATGCAACAGGGAAAAGCCGCTGGTGATACCGGATTTGCAGGACGCGCTCGCAACCTATGACGAGAACACCATCACGGCAGACGATCTGGTCATGATGTGTTCAACTCGATCGCATCGCATGGAGATCCTCGCGAAATCCGTCAGTGAGACCAATTGGGCGGAAACAAGACTGACCGAGTTGCAGCAGGAGCGGATCCTTTCCGAGCGTGCCAGAGAGCAAGGCCTGGATCAGGATCCGGAATTCGTTTCTGCAAGGGACAATGCACTGGCGGACACCGTAATCCGACTCTACCTCAGAGACAAAGTGGACAGAAAGATCACGCTGACCGAAAAGGATTTTGTCAAATACTACGAGTTCAACAAGCAGAAATACACGTCTCCTTTGCGCTTCCGATTCAACCAGGTCTGGATTGATGTTAAGAAGTGGGGGCAAGAGGAGGGCAGAAAGCGTGCGCAAAGTGCCCTCGCCCGCCTGCAAGCGGGAGAAGGCAGCGTACCCGTACTCTCGGAATTTTCCGACCGTGAAGGCGAGGATCGGTTCAAGCCACTGGGTGACTACAAGAAGGGGGAGATTCCGTACACGGAGTTGGAAGAAGCCGTTTTGAGTACACCCAAGGGTTCTTTCAGCGATGTTGTCGAGACTCCTTTGGGTTTTCATATCGTCGTCGATCCGGAAATCACTCCCGAAAGCATTATGAGCCTTGAAGAGGCCAGACCAGAGGTGCGGGAACTGCTCTTCGAAGAGAAGCAGAAAGAGAAGCAGGAAGCCCTCTATGAAAGTCTTGCCAAGCGCATCAATCCGGTCATCCGTGTGGATTTGATCGAGAAGACCGACGTCAATCCGGCTGAAGTTGTCCTGAAGGTTGGAGAAAAGAAGGTGACGTCCAAGGATTTCAAATACCTGCTCTCGAAATCTCCCAAGAAAATGACCCCACGCGAGGTGCTTCAGGGCATCGCAGAACGCATGATGCTCTACGAGGCAGCGATTCAGGAGAAGTACGCAGAAACGAAATCCTTCAAGAAGGCGTTCTCGTTCATCGAGGCCAAGATGTTGTCTGATTTCTACCTGAACAAGGTCGCTTCAGACCAACCGGATCCGACTGATGAAGACGTCGAGAAGTTCTACAGTGACTTTCCTCACCTGTTCTATCGAGAGAAAGAGATCGAGCCCTCTGAGATTGTCATCAAGGCAGCCATTCGCCCGGACATGACACGCTATGAAAAACTGCAGGCAATGCAGGATGCAGAGCAACGCATTCGCGATGCCCGAAGACAGATCCTTGATGGCCTTCCCTTCTCTATCGCCGCCTTGATGTCCTCAGAATCCGAGACGCGCAGTCAGGGAGGGAAGATGACTCGACGCACCTGGGGCACAGGACCGAAATTCGACAACGTGGCCTTCTTTTTGGATGAGGGACAGATCAGCGAGCCGGTCGAGATGGACGATGGCTATCAGTTGATATGGGTTCGAGCGAGTCATGATCGCTTCTTGCCTTCATTCGATGAGGTGCGAGAGGATGCTCTTGCCCGACTCAAACGCGCCCGGTACAAAGAGAAGAGAGCCACTCTTCTTGAGGAGACCTCTCAGGCAAGTCCGCTGAAGGTGGACGCTGAACTGCTTGGAAAGTGGAAGGCATGGCTGGAACAGACGGCAAAGGACGTCTATCTTTGGTCAAAGATCTAAGAACTTCTCTGGAGTGTGAGCCAGCTGACACTGTGCTGACAGTCTGAACTGCACTCCGGAATCACAGGGGGAAAATACGGGCAATGTATGGAAGAGCTTTCTCAAGCGCTGTTCTGGGCATTGATGCTTACCTGATGGAAGTGGAAGTCGATCTGTCTCCCGGAATGCCCGCATTCATGATCGTCGGGCTTCCGGACACGACTGTCAAAGAGAGCCGCGACCGAGTCAAGGCAGCTCTGACCAACTCAGGGTTCTACTTCCCGGCCAAGAAGATAACGATCAACCTGGCTCCCGCCGATGTACCCAAAGAAGGTTCAGGTCTGGACTTGCCCATGGCAATAGCAATTCTGGCGGCATCCGGGCAGGTGGTGTCGCAGAATCTCGAGCACTATGTTTTTCTTGGGGAACTTGCCTTGGACGGCCAGGTGCGGCCGGTTCGCGGGGTGCTGCCCATCGCAGCGCAGATGCGCAAAGACAAGATCGAACGGCTGATCGTTCCGCAGGCGAATGCCAGTGAGGCGGCGGTCGTCAAAGGAATCAACGTTCATGGGGTGGAAACGCTCGTGGAAGTCGTAGAAGCCCTCAACGGACAGCGGGAACTCGCAATTCATCAGGTCAACGCCGATGCGGCCTTTGAAAAAGCATCGCACTATGAAGTGGATATGTCCGATGTCAAAGGACAGGAACACGCCAAGCGGGCGCTGGAAGTTGCCGCGGCGGGCGGACATAATTTGCTGATGATTGGGCCACCAGGATCGGGAAAGACCATGCTGGCGCGACGGCTGCCAACCGTTCTGCCTAAGATGACCTTCGAAGAGGCGCTTGAAACCAGCAAAATCTGGAGCATCGCCGGCAAGATGAACCCGGGTGAGGCGCTGATCGCGCGAAGGCCGTTTCGTTCACCGCATCACACCATTTCCGATGCCGGTCTTGTCGGCGGGGGACGAAGCCCAATGCCGGGGGAAGTCAGCATGACACACAACGGAGTGCTGTTTCTCGATGAGCTGCCGGAGTTCAACCGTTCGGTGCTCGAAGTCCTTCGCCAACCTCTGGAAGACGGAAGAGTCACCATCTCACGAGTGGCAGCCACGATCACTTATCCGTCCCGGTTCATGCTGGTGGCAGCGTCCAATCCTTGCCCCTGTGGATATCTGGGACACCCGACAAAAGAATGCCGATGCGCTCCCATGCAGATCGAACGATACATGGGACGTATATCGGGGCCTCTGATGGATCGCATTGACATGCATCTCGAAGTGCCCGCCGTCAAACTGGATGCCATTGAGTCTCCTCCAACGGGAGAGCGTTCGGAAACGATTCGCGAACGGGTTCAGCGGGCACGTGATATGCAGTCGAACCGTTTTCACAATCGAAGCATCTTCTGTAACGCGCACATGACACGTTCTGATGTCGAGAAACATTGTCGCTTGGACGATTCCAGTCGCGCCATGCTTCGGACCGCGATGGAGAGTCTTGGCTTTTCCGCTCGTGCCTACGACCGCATCCTCAAAGTCGCTCGAACGATTGCCGATTTGGATGGTGGCGATGGAATACAACCTCACCACGTTGGCGAAGCAATTCAATATCGGGGCTTGGACAGAAAACTCTGGTTGCGGTGAGTTGATGCGAAACATCCGAATGGACTTGGAATACGACGGCACCGCATACAATGGCTGGCAGGTTCAGCCGGGAAAGCGGACGATAGAGGCTGAGGTGCGCCGCGCCCTGACTGGTCTGCTTGGGGGAGAGCGAGTCTCAATGATTGTCGCGGGAAGAACGGATGCGGGTGTCCATGCCCGACAGCAGGTGATCAACTTTCATACTCACTCCACACTGCCGATCAACCGATTTCTTTCGGGGATGAATGCTCTGTTGCCTATGGATATTGCAGTCAAATCTGTTCGGGATGTGCCTGAGAGTTTTCATGCCCGATTTGATGCCATCGAACGGCACTATCGCTACAGAATTCTGCTGGGCGCTCCGCGCTCCGCTCTGCTTCGGCATTTTGTCACGCATATTCACTATCCTGTTGACGTGGACGCGATGAGATCCGCCGCGGCGCATTTCGTTGGACGACATGACTTCAGTGCATTTCGTTCCATCCACTGCGGCGCCAACAGTCCGATGCGCGAAGTTACAAAGGCCACGATTACTCTTCACGGTCGGCTCTTGGAGATTGATCTAGTCGCGAACGCCTTTTTGAGAAACATGGTTCGAGTCATTGTCGGAACGCTGCTGAAAGTGGGGAGAGGCAGAATGACCCCGGAGCAGGTGGCGGAAATCCTCAAAGGGAAAGACCGCACAATTGCTGGCCCTACCGCCCCCCCGCAAGGGCTGACTCTCTGGAGCGTGAAGTATCCGAAGGGTGTGACCGTGGGAAGAATGGTAGGCAACGAAGAGAGTGGACGTAAGAATAGGCTGTAGAACATTCTCCGAACTATGGAAACACGATTTGGCAAGGCAAAACTCATTCCGCCGATCCTGTTCATCCTGGCAATGTACTGTGTGACGGCGTATTGCATCACAGCGCAGAGTGAAGAGCGCGAGGCATACAAAGTTCTGATTGTTCTTGGTTGGGTTCTTGGTCTCGCCTGCTTTGTGTTATCTGCTGGCCTCGTCGCTTTGGATGCGAAGTCCGACCAGTTCATTCTTGA